>NZ_CDSBKO010000035.1:0-61651 GCF_977115655.1 Aquimarina sp. | reverse complement strand
CACTAATAAATTATTTCTTTTTCATCTGTTCTTCGTTAAAAAATATAACCGTAACTACAGCTATGCTTGATGCCAGATTAAGTCTGGCACAAGCTTTTTGCCTTGAATACTTAAAAAATAAATTCAATTTCTATACGCACTATTTCAAAGTTAAAATGGTATAAGTGTCCTGAAGGAATACAAAACATTAAAAAGAATAACGGGTTTATATTGCCAACAAACCAAACTCTTTTAGTTTTTGTATAGGTTTAGAAAACCAGAACAGCTCAAAACAGTCCAAATTAGTTTCAAAATCTGCTTTAAGTTGTGCAAAAGAAGCAAGCTTATCCTGTTTAGGAGAAAGTTTAGGCAAGGCCTGTAAAAACCATTCGCCTTTATCTTTTTCTAGGCTGATCTGAAAAGTCTCTCTTTTGTCATGAAAAGTTAATTGAAGAGAGTGCCAGGTCACCCCTTTTTTAGTTTTAGATTGTTCCGTAACAAAAGGTGTTCCTCCCAACCATACTATTTTTGCAGTAGGTTTTATGCTAAAATTAGGTTCTTGTTCTAAACAACTAAAAATATAATCTTTTTTGATTTGTGTTTTCGGAATTTTAAAATCAAACCATTCTTGAAGCGGCAGTTCAAAACCAATACCATGCATAAAATTAAAAAGGGATTTTTTTAGGCCAAAGCTAAATTTGCTATGATCAATTCCTGTTTGGTCTGTAAAAGCAATGTCGTTATTGGCAAATGTAATTTCTTTATAGTTTGGATTAATGCTATAGTCTGAAGGTTGTAAACCTATAGGACTATGGGCGGTTAAAGCAAATTGGTGCCAAAATCCAGATTGTAATATTCCTGTTTCAAAAAGTTGACGCACCATTTCTAAGCTGTCTATAGTTTCTTGAATGGTTTGTGTTGGATACCCATACATTAAATAAGAATGTACCATGATGTTGGCTTGCGTAAAGTTTTGGGTTACCCGTGCTACTTGTTCTACCGTTACCCCTTTATCGATTAATGCTAATAATCTGTCTGAAGCAACCTCAAGCCCCCCGGAAACTGCAATACAGCCAGATGCTTTTAATAAATAGCAAAGGTCTTGTGTAAAGTTTTTTTCGAACCTGATATTGGTCCACCATGTCACTATAAGTTTTCGTTTTATAATTTCTAAAGCTAAAGCCTTCATCAAGGCAGGAGGAGCAGCTTCATCTACAAAATGAAAGCCGGTTTCATTGGTTTGAGAGATTAATTCTTCCATGCGATCCACCAAAAGTTTAGCCGCAATAGGTTCATAGATTTTTATGTAATCTAGAGAGATATCGCAAAAGGTACATTTTCCCCAGTAACAACCATGCGCCATGGTGAGTTTGTTCCATCTGCCATCACTCCACAGACTATGCATTGGATTTGCAATTTCAATTACCGAAATATACTTGTCGAGTAATAAATCAGAATAATCCGGAGTGCCAATCTCGCTTTGTTTGTAATCTGGTTTAGAAGAAGTATTTTTATATACGACCTTATTGTTCTCCAGAACAAAGGTGCGTTTAAATTCGGCACTTTGATCCGATTTAGTATGACATAGGTGCTGGTGCAGCAGTTCTATTGGTAACTCCCCATCGTCTAAAGTGATATAATCAAAAAACTCAAAAACCCTAACATCTGTAACAGACCGTAACTCGGTATTAGGAAAACCTCCACCCATTGCTACTTTAATATACGGGTGGTTTGCTTTTATATGTTGCGCACATCTAAATGCACTGTATAAATTTCCGGGAAAAGGAACAGAAAAACAGACTAATTTTGGTTGCGTTGTTTTTAGCTCTTCCTCCAGAATTTGTAAGGTAATATTATCAATATGTGTGGTGTCGTATTGTAAGTAGTTATACAGTTCATCAAAGGAGTTGGCACTTTGCCCTAAACGTTCAGCATATCTGCTAAAACCAAAATTTTCATCAATACATTCAATAATAAAATCAGATAGATCTTCGAGATATAAGGTAGCTAAATGCTTTGCCTTATCTTGAATGCCCATAAAGCCAAAAGCCCAATCCATATCCTCTAACTGCTCAAAACGAGAGGCTTTTGGTAAAAAATTTTCTGTACAAATTTGCCGTGCAAAAGTTTGATTCTTTCCTTGTAAAAATAGAATAACATTATCCAGAACGGCTAGATAATCGTCTTTTAAAGCATAAATTCTCTGGCAATTTGCTGAGGTTATTTTATGGTTTTCATAAGCTTCCATAAACATAAATTGCAAGCTTTGTTTTGAAAACAACTCCAGGATAACTTCAATACCAAGATCCATTTGGTGAGCACTAATGTTTTTAGTGTTCAAAAAACCTTTTAAATAAGCCGTTGCTGGATAAGGCGTATTTAATTGTGTAAATGGAGGTGTTATAAGTAAAAGATCTTTCAACAATGTGTTTTTAAACTTTAAGAGGGACAAAGATAGTCGAAAATTTGGTGGTGTATTCATGCATATTATCCTATGTTTTTAATTCACATTGTGGAGTTTTATTTTCTAAAGCTTGTGTCGAAATGAAAGAAGGGGCGGGCTAAATACCTGTTGCGTTTTTTAGAGATAGTAGATTTTTTAACACATAATTCGGGTTTAAAGAAATATTAATATTTTTTTGTGTCTAATGAGTTTGTATTTGGATAGTTTTGTGCCTAAAGTTAAGAGGCTCATTTTTTATGATAAAAAATAAAAGGGTACTAATCGTTGAGGATGAATTTTCAATTGCATTAGATATTAAAATCAGTTTAGAAAAACTGGATTATTTTGTAGTTGGTATAGCAGATAGTTATAAAGAAGCGATGAAGTATATGGCAGAAACTATACTGGATATAGTTGTAATGGATATTAATATCTCTGGAGATAAAAATGGTATTGAAACAGCAGATGAGATTTATAAAAAGTATAAAACACCAGTTGTTTTTCTTACCGCTTATGATGATGATACTACTTTTAAAGAGGCTTTACAGAGCAAACCTTTTGGTTTTTTGTTAAAACCTTTTAAGGTAAAAGAACTGTCTTTTGCTATACAAATAGCTTTACAAAAGCAATTAGAAAATAAAAATGTAGTACCCTCTGTAGCTAAAAATAAATTATGTGACACGTTATTTATCAAAGACAAATCACAGTTAACAAAAGTTAAAATAGAAGATATTTTATGGGTCGAAGCAATGGATAATTATACTCAGGTTATCACTAAGGATAAAAAGATAGTGGTCAATATGTTTTTAAAAGAATTTTATGAAAAAGTACCAGAAGATAAATTTTTAAGAATTCATAGATCCTATATTGTTGCATTAGAAAAAATTGATAAAATAGAGACCAGGTTTGTTTGTATTGGAGCCAACAATATACCTATAAGTAAAGCATATAAAAGTCAACTATTAGAACGATTGGATATTTTATAGGATGAGGATAATAATATGTTTTTTAAAGAGAAGTAGTTTGTTGTTTTTCTTGCTCTTACATCTTTCATTATTAGGGCAAACAGATAGTTTAATTCAAAAACTGGAAACCGTTTCTAAGAAAGAAAAAATACAGATATATAAAGAGCTAACCCTTAAGTATAGTAACTCAGAGACAGAAAAGGCACTTCAATACGCCCTGGAAGGATTAGAGTTATTAGAAGACAAGAGGTCTAAAAATGCAGGCTATTTTTATTTTATTTTAGGTAGGTTATATAATGCAAGGGCTGATTATGAACAAGCATTATTTTATTATACTAAAACATTAGAGATAGCTAAAGGGTTACAATATGAGTTGGGTATTGCCAAAAGCCATCAAAACATAGGATTAGTACATATAAAAAAGGGAGATTATCACCAGGCACTTGACCATTATTTAAAAGCAGTTACGATTTATGAAACCCAAAAAGAAGAGAGCTTTCTTGTAGGAGTTATAGGTAATATAGGCTCGTTATATTCTTGTAGGCTAAAAGATGATGAAAATGGTTTACTGTATTATAATAAAGCATTAAAACTATCAGAAAAGATAGGGAATGCAGAACACAGAGCCAGTATATTAGTAGCGGTAGCAGAAATGTATATGCGCCAAAAAGATTTTGAAAAAGCAAAAAAAATATTAAAAGAGTCTATTGAGGTTGCAGAAAAAACAAATGTTCCCCAAACAGTTATAGTTGGATTGAGTAATTTATCTGCCATAGCTGAAGAGGAAAACAAATTGGAAGAAGCATTAGTGTATGCAAAAAAATCTCTAAAACTAAGATTAGATACTGGTAAAGTAAATGAAAATGCCTCAGAATATTTAAGATTAGCTAATATCTATGAAAAACTTGGAGAGGCAAAAGAAGCAAAATTACATTACGATAAAGCTTTGTCTACAGCTTTAGCTACAAATGCTTTACCACAATTGTTAAAAGTATATGAATCTCTTCAGGATTATTATAGTAGAGAAAAAGAATATAAAAAAGGATATCAATATTTACTAAAATATAATACAATTAAAGACTCGTTGTTTAATGAAGAAAAACATAAACAACTTAAAGAAATACAAGCAAAATTTGATATAGAAAGTAAAGAGAAAGAAGTACAACTACTAACTAGGGAGAACCAAATAAAAGCCTTAGAAAATAAGAGCCATCGAATTGCCAGATTTTTATTGGTAATAGGGTTAGTTGCACTATCGGTAGTATCGTTAACAATGCTATACGCGTATAGAAATAAAAAGAAAACCAATACGATCCTGGCAGAAAAAAACAAAAAAATATCACAAACCCTAAAAGATCGCGAGATACTATTGAAAGAAGTACATCATAGGGTGAAAAATAATTTACAGATTGTTTCCAGTTTATTAAGGTTGCAGCATAAGTTTGGAGATCATAAATCTTCTGAAGAGATTTTACAAGAGATTCAAAATAAAATACAAGCGATGGCTATTATTCACGAAAGACTTTATAAATCCAGTGATCTGTCTTTTATTGATTTACAGACGTATTTAGATAATTTGTTAAATTATTTTAAGACAAGTTATGATCTGCCCAAACAAAATATCACAATAAGCGCTGCCGTAGATAACATTAATTTGGATATGGATTATCTGGTACCGTGCGGGTTAATTGTTAATGAGATTATTGCTAATAGTATAAAGTATGCTTTTGAAAAGTCGCCAAGTGGCCATATTAGTATAGAAGCATCCAAAAAAGAAGAAACCTGTTTACTAACAATAAAAGATACAGGAGTTGGTTTTCCAGAAGGTTTTAGAATGAAGGATAGTACATCTTTAGGAATGCAACTTATACAAGGACTTACCAAGCAAATTAAAGGCTCTGTAGAAATAACCTCTAATCCGGGAGCATGCTATATTATTAAATTTGATATAGCGTAACAAATAAAAAGAAACCAGTTCACCCTTTTTTATAGTTCATTTACCAAATAAATAGGACGCTATACCAGATTAATTTAGAAACGATAGTATTGTATGGTAGCTTTGATTAATAATCCATTTAAAGGAAATTAAAAATGAGGAATATTTTTAAACAATTAAGAGTAGGAAGCGCTATTTTATTTATAAGTATTATGATTGGTTGTAGTTCTGGCGATGATAACCCTGTTTCACTTACAGAAGATCCAGGTATAATACTCGTAGAAGAAATAAAAATAGAGGACGGAAAACTTTCTGCTTTTCCGTTACTTAGTATACAACCAATAACAGTAGATATAATTGATCCCGAGATCGTTGATAATAAGGAGGTTAAATATGGGGCGATTAATATTACAGTACCCGGTACAACGGTTTTGGATAATATAAGTGCTTTAATTACATCGAAACAGCTTAATTTAAGTAGGTTTAGTGTCTCTCCTGGTAATGATGTAAAATTATCGTACGCAGAAGGAAAAACAAACGTATATGTTATCCATAATGCAGTAGGGGACAAAGAAGAATTATTGCATTATAATGTAAGTATTACAAAAGAACCAATAGTGGTATCTGAAACTTTAAAAATAACAAGTTTCACTTTTGAAAAAAGCAAAAATCCAAGCCTGCCTGATGATATAGAGATTTCTAGAATAGTAGATGGTGCAGGTATGGATAAGATATATGTATTTGTGCCCGCAGGAACAGATTTTACCAATCTGGTGCCAACAATTACTTATGATGGCACAAAACTTTATTATTACCAAGACTCTTCACAAACACCAGGTAGTACTAATAATGAATATCCTGCGCAAGGTAAAAGCATAGATTTTAAATATCCTAATTCTTTTATTCTGGAAGTTAAGGATCGGGATAATGAAGGATTTAAAACTACTTCTGTAATTGTAGACGTAGTCAACCCTCTTATAGTAGAAACAACATCGGTAGCTATACCCGATATAAAAGAAGGGAGCCCGCAATCATTTGTGATTACAAAATGGATTAATCAAGGAAACCATATACTTGTGTATGGAAGAGCCGATGCTCAGGAAAATCAGGATCCTGATTTAGGAACAAATGTAATTAGGGTAAATAGAATTTTGCCAGCTGTGGGTTTGATACCAGGAGAAAGTGCAGAGGTAAGAGCTAGGATTGCAGGTACTGCTTTTCCAAAAGGAACCTATAAAACAACCGCTGTGTTTTATCCCAGACTAAGGTATAATCAAGAGATAGATGATTTATTAGAACCAGCAAGATTACATATAACTGCCAAAATTATTGAATAATAGGATCTTTTAAGATAGTATCAAAGTAAGATAGAGTTTAAAAAAACAGGCAGTATTCTTTGGTTTTCCCTTAGAATACTGCCTGTTTTTTAAATCAATTTTAAACCTGCTAAGCAGTGGCCGCCGTAGTAACCGGTACTTCTGCAACGTTCTTTTTATTAATCCTTACTTTAAACCTGTGTATAATATAAAATAAACAGGGTACAATGATAAGAGTTAAGAATGTAGCTATGATTAACCCATAAATTACCGCCCAGGCCAATGGGCCCCAGAAAATCACATTATCTCCTCCTAAATAAATTTTGGGATCAAAACTCGAAAACAAAGAGAAAAAATCAATATTAAAACCTATTGCCAGAGGTATTAAACCCAATACCGTTGTAATAGCAGTAAGCAATACTGGTCTTAAACGTGCCTTACCTCCTTTAATAATAATTTTCATTACCTCCTCATTAGGTAAAAGTTCTTTTTCTAAAAGATTAAGTTCTGCTTTTTTTCTATCTATTAAAAGTTGCGTATAATCTAATAGTACAACCCCGTTATTTACTACAATTCCTGCAAGCGATATAATCCCCATCATGGTCATCATAATCACAAAAGAAGCCCCTGTAATTAAGATACCTCCAAATACCCCAATAAAACTCAAGAAAATCGCAATCATTATTATAGTGGGCTTTGAAATAGAGCTAAATTGAAAAATAAGAATTAACATAATAAGTCCTAATCCAGAAAAGAAGGCACCCATTAAGAATGACATTTGTTTGCCTTGTTCTTCTATCTGCCCGGTATAATCAATTTTTACACCCCTTGGTAATTCTGAAAAACTAGCCATTTCGGTCTTTATCTGGGATACAATTGCCCCTGCATCTGTAAAACCAGGCTGAAGACCAGAATATACCGTTACCACCCTCTTGGCAGCTTTGTGTTTAATAGCACTAAAAGAAGAGGTGTTTTTTTGGGTTGCTACTGTTGAAATAGGAATTTCCTGTAACTTTCCTGTTGCCTGATTCCTAAAAGTAATGTTTTGATTAAAAAGCGCACTGGTATTATATCTGTTTTCTTCATTAAAACGTACATAGATATCATAATCTTCTCCATCCTTTTTATACACCCCTGCTTTTTCTCCAAAAATAGATCTACGTAATTGGTTACCAACTTGTCCAGCGGCAACATTAAGTTCTCCTGCTTTTTCGCGATCTACTACAACTTGCATAGCAGGTTTTCCTTTATTGACATCTACTTTTAATTCCTCTATACCAGGTATGCTTTTTTCATTGATAAAATTTCGCATTTTCTCTGCCAGGGTAATCAATTCGTCATAATCCGGACCTTCAATTTCTATATTTATAGGATATCCGGCAGGTGGCCCTACAGGGTCTTTTTCTACAGAAATAGCAACACCAGGGTAGATTCCTTTTAGGGCGTTCTGCACTTTTTGGCGCAATACCTCAGAGTCTTTTCCTTTTCGGTATTTAAACTCTCTCATGGTAGCAGTAATTTTTGCCTTATGGGGCATCTCGGCATTACTTCCTCCATCTGTTTGGGGGTTTCCTGCACCTTCTCCTACCTGCGAAACGGCAGACTCTACCAAGAAATTATAATTCTCGCCATCTACATATTCTTTGTCATTTATAACAGCATATACTCTTTGCTCGATTTCTTTGGTAATGGCATTGGTTTTATCAATATCGGTCCCTTGCGGGTACTCTACATATACCACAATCTGGTTTGGTTTGTTATCCGGAAAAAATTCTACTTTGGTGCGTTGGCTGCCAATAGATCCTCCAAACATTGCAAATACGACAACCAACAGGATAAAAGTACCTATAACCATAGTATAAGATCTCCATCCTTTTAGAGCAAAGTTTAAAAATCGTTGGTATTGATTTTCTAACCAGGCTAAAATCCTTTTTTGAAAGAAATTTGCTGCGCCTTTTAATACATATCTGTACAACCAGAACATGATTGCAGTAAAGATCATAAGGCTTCCCAATCCTCGTACTGCTCCGCCAAAAATCAAGATAAATGTCCCTATACCTCCCAGGATAATACTTAAGCGTATTAATTGTTTACGGGTCAGTTTTTTTTCGCCTATTTGCATAAACTGAGATACCAGCATAGCATTAATAAAAATGGCTACAAATAAAGAGGATCCAAGTACTACAGATAATGTAATCGGGAAATAGATCATAAATTGCCCCATAACACCAGGCCACATCCCTAACGGAACAAAGGCAGCTACCGTAGTTAAGGTTGATATGATGATAGGAAACGCAATTTCGCCAATACCTTTTTTAGAAGCTTCGATTCTGGACATACCTTCTTCCTCCATCAAACGATATACATTTTCTACCACAACAATACCATTATCCACCAGCATTCCTAATCCCATAATCAACGCAAAAAGGATCATGGTATTCATAGTATACCCCAAAGCAGATAATATCATAAAGGACATAAACATGGACATTGGTATAGCAAAACCAACAAATAAGGCATTTCTAAAACCTAAAAAGAACATTAGTACTCCTACCACCAGGATAATACCAAATATGATATTGTTAACCAAATCACTTACCTGATTATTTGTTTTCTCAGATTGGTCGTTTGCAACCGATATCTTAAGGTCTTTTGGGAATACGTTTTCTTTTGCATCCTCTATAATCAGGGTTATCTTTTCTGCCGCTTCGATCATGTTTTTTCCAGAACGTTTCATAACGTCCAACATTACCACATTATGCCCAAACTCTCTGGCAAAAGTAGTTTGGTCCTCATCTTTAAACTTTACTTCGGCAATATCCCTAAGATAAACAGCACCGTTTTGAGATTTTACAACAAAATCATTAAGGTGTGATGGTTTTTCTATTTCTCCCAGGATTCGTATAGTACGTCTTTGCCCGCTTGTAATCATATTACCCGCAGACATTGTCATGTTACCATTACGAATTGCATTAATGACATCGTCAAAACTAACTTTTGCAGCCATCATTTTATAAATATCTACCGCAACTTCTACTTCTTTTTCCTGAGCACCACGAATTTCTGCTTTTTTAATTTCAAGAAGATCTTCAATTTCATCTTCAAGATACTCTGCAAACTGTTTTAGTTTATCTACGGGATAATCCCCTGCGATATTAATGTTCATGATTGGAGTTTCTTCAGAAATGCTTAAATCAAAAACATTAGGCTCTACTTTTGCACCATTAAAAGTAGGCCAATCTTCATTTGCTTTTTCAGAATCTACTTCATCTTTTACCTTTTGCTTAGCTTGGGGTACACTAAGATCTTCATCAAACTCTACCGTGATAATAGCATAGTCCTCCTGCGAGGTAGAAAGAATTTTTACTACATTACTTACATTTTTTAGCTTATCTTCTAAAGGGTCTACAATCAAACGCTCGATATCCTCTGCAGTGTTGCCCGGGTAAGGGACACTAATATAGATTTTGGTTTCGTTTATTTCTGGAAAGTTTTCCCTTGGCATAGAAAAATATGCAGAGAGCCCTAATACAAGAAATATAGCAATCATTACATATATAATAGTAGGATTGTCTATCGCCCAGGATGATAGCCTAAATTCCTTATCTACCTTTTTTTTATTGACTTCCATAGATGGGTTAGTTTAAAATTTTAACTTTCTGACCGTCTTTTACACTTCTGGCACCTTCACTAATTACAGCATGCCCATTTTGGATGCCTTCTGTAATTTCAATTAGATCCCCTTGTGTTTTCCCCGTCTTTATTATTACTCTTCTTGCTTCTGCAATATTTTCTGCATTTTTATCCGAAGTAATATAGACATATTGATCTCCTTCTGCATTTTCAGAAATAATACTTTGTGGAATTAATATTGCCTTTTGGTTCGTATAATCATTGATTTTTACTTTGGCAGTTAGATTTGGCTTTATGGTACCACCATTGGATGGGACACCTACTTCTACCATAAAAGAACGATTGTTTGGATTGATATAATTTCCTACCTGACGAATTTTTGTGGTAATTGTT
Source organism: Aquimarina sp. (assembly GCF_977115655.1). Lineage (NCBI taxonomy): Bacteria > Pseudomonadati > Bacteroidota > Flavobacteriia > Flavobacteriales > Flavobacteriaceae > Aquimarina > Aquimarina sp. Next base: position 50,986 of record NZ_CDSBKO010000035.1, on the reverse strand, counting down.
TTGTTCAGAACCGGAAAAAACACTTCTACATCTTTGCCAACAGTAATACTGGAAATATATCTTTCGGGCACCTCGGTCTCGATATACATATCGTCTAGGTTGACAATTCGTATTACAGGGGTTTGCCCGGGGGACACCACACTTCCTTGTTCGGTTATAATATCATCTATAACACCAGAAAAAGGAGCGTTTATAGTAGTCTTTGCCAATTGGCGTTTAATTTGGCTTACCACGTTTTGTTGTGTTTCAAAATTTGTTTTAGCCTCCAGAAATTGAATTTCAGACCCTATTTTTTGTTCCCAAAGCCTTTTTTGGCGATCAAAAGTGGTTTTAGCCAATTGTGCCTGCACTTCTACTTGTGATAATTGTTGGCTAAGCCCGCCATCATCTATTCTGGCAAGTAATTGACCCTTGGTTACTTTTTGACCTTGTGCAACATAGATCCTTGTTAAAATCCCGCTCATTTCGGGATACAAAACTATGTTTTTCTTGGTTTCTACGTTTCCTTGTAGTTCCAGATAGTGATTAAACAAGGTATCTCTTACCGTAATAGAAGTTACCAAAGGCAGTTTTTTAACAGAATCCAAAGCAGCTATTGCCTCGTCTAATTGTTTTAGTTTATTAGTTGCCTCATGTTGTTGTGCTATTATTTCGGTTCTTTTAGAACGCAAAGCTTGTAAGTTGCCTTCTTCGATAATCTTTTCGATAGATTTGGCATTATCTTTCCCACACGATAAGATGAGAAGTGATATAGTTACTATATAAAGTATCTTTTTCATGGTAGATTAGTTGTTGTTTTTTGGAGTATTTATAATCGTTTCTAATTCTGCTTTTTTATTAATAATATCTAGCATAGCGGTTAGTACTTCGTTTTGAGATGAGTACAATTGTAATTGAGCTTGTCTTAATTCAAAACTACTGGCGAGCCCCTCAGAATATTTAATTTGATTTTTTTTCTCGATTCGTTCTGCCAATGTTAGATTTTGTTTTGCAGTGTCGTAGCTTTCCAACGAAAACTTATAGTTGCTTACGGCATTATCGTATTTAAGTTGTATCTCTTGTTGTGCTCTGGTAAAATCTGTTTTAGATTGCTCGTTCGCTATTTTTGCCTGTTTTGATCTGGCACTTCTTTTGAAAGAACTAAAAATAGGAATATTTAAACTCGCTCCCAGGATAGAGGATTGAAACCATTTGGTTTCGCTGTCAAAAAATACAAAATCATTATCATACGCAGAGGTACCATAGTTTACAAAAGCAGATAAAGATGGTAAAGCCCTGCTTTTTTCTAATTTTAATTCTAATCTGGTTTGTTCGGTACGAAGATACGCCAGTTTATAATCTACATTGTTTTCTATGATGAAAGGGTTGGTAACAATAGAGGTATCCATGTTTTTTAAAGCCAGTCCCTCTAATGTTTCTGTGAGCACAATATTCGAATCCAGATTTTTTACGCCTATGGCCAGGCTAAACATTTGCATGGCTATTTTTTCTAATCGTTGGGCATTACTAAGCTGGTTAGTGATTTGTAACAAGGTTATCTGTAGTTGTTCTACGTTTTCTTCTTCTGCCAGACCGTTTTCAAAAATCTTTTTTGTTTCCTGATAGTTTTTTTCCAGGGTCTCTAAATTGTTTTTAAGGATTTTTACACTTTCCTGAGAGATAAGTACACTGCCGTAGGCATTTATAACTCCTTTACGAACTTCGAGCTGCGTTTTTTCTTGCACATCATTATTATATTGTAAAAAACTCTTTGCTGCTTCTAACCCCACCAGATATGACCCGTCAAAAATTAGCTGGCTTAATGTAGCAGTTGCCGAAGCTTGTTGTTTTGTGCCAAAAACCACAGGAACAAATGTACCGGGTTCACCACCGGTTACTTCGCCGGGAAGCAGGGTGACAGGTTGTTTTAATTGATTTTGATAATTAACCGCAGCATTGATTTGCGGAAGACCATCTGCGGTCGCTTCCCATTTTCTTTTTAGTGCTTTTGCAACATCACGTCTTGCATTGATAGATTGATAGCTGTTTTCTAAGGCAAATTCTATCGCTTCCTCCAAAGTGAAAGAATAGGTTGAATTTGCAGGTGGTTCTTGTTGGGCTGATATTGTGGTTGTAATTAACCAACCAAGGCAGATTAACCAAAGGTTGTTTTTCATAAATATTACTCTTTTGTTAGTAGATTGTTTAAAATTTCTAGTCCTTTTTCGGTGGCAATTCCTCTAATATGATATTCCAGATAATCTTCCATAAGTTTAGTCATAGGAAATTGCTGCATAGGAAACGTGTCCTGATCTTTTATTCCTATAGCTCCAACAAAATAAATTCGTGAGATAAAATGGATATCCATATTTTTTCTATAAACACCAGATTTGATACCCCTTTCCAGATTATCTATAACACATTCCTGCATTACGTCAAACTGTTTGGATTTTAAGGCGCTATATATTTTTGGATAGTATTTTTGAAGCTGATATTGCGGAGACGTTTTTTCGTTTTTTAAATGGTGCATCACAAAAGATTTTATCTCGTATAACTCCTCTATAGGACCATTTTTTTGATCTATGATTGTGTCTATCCCATCAGATATACAGCAAAATAAATGATCTGTAGTTGCTTTAACTAATTCTGTTTTATTTTGAAAATGAGTGTAGATTGTTTTTTTAGAAATGCCCATCTCGGTAGCAAGATCATCCATGGTCACACTCTTAAAGCCAAGATTAAGAAATAGATCGTTGGCTTTTTCTATTATTTTTTCTTTCATTCGGGCATCATTATTTTTCGGTAAATGTACATTCGGAAACTTTAAAAACAATAAAAGTTTCCAAAGTTTTACATTTTTTTAACACTCATTTTAATTTTGAAGATGTTTTGAGAGGCATAAAGTATTAGCTTCTTTTTTTTAAAAGTTTGGATTACTTTAGCACAAAAAAATATTGTGCATACAGTTTCCGATTATCAAGCCTGTTTTTTAGAGTATTTATCTAAAAAAATTATTGCCAAAGAGCCTAAAAATCTGTACGAACCTATATCTTATATTCTTAATCTTGGAGGTAAACGTTTGCGGCCAATACTGGTTTTGATGGTTTCCGAAACTTTTGGGGGTTCTTATAAAAAAGCTCTGGATGCAGCACTGGCAATAGAGATTTTCCATAATTTTTCGCTAATACACGATGATATTATGGATGCTGCTCCTATTAGGCGGGGTAAAGAGACAGTTCATGAAAAATGGGACATAAATACAGGAATCCTTTCTGGAGACGCTATGCTTATTAATGCATATCAACTATTCGAAAATTATGAAAGCGATACTTTTAAAGAACTGGCTGCCTTATTTACCAAAACAGCTATAGAGGTTTGTGAAGGGCAACAATATGATATTGATTTTGAAACCCGGGATGATGTAGTAATTTCTGAATATATCAAAATGATCGAGTATAAAACAGCCGTTTTGGTTGGTGCAGCTATGAAAATGGGTGCTATTATAGCTAATGCTCCAGAAAGTTGCAGAGAGTCCATTTATGATTTTGGAAGGTTGCTAGGATTGGCATTTCAGCTTCAGGATGATTATTTGGATGCATTTGGAGATCCCAAAACTTTTGGTAAACAAGTAGGAGGAGATATTATCGAAAATAAAAAAACTATCCTGTATTTAAAAGCTTTGGAATTTGCCAATAAAGATGAGAAAAAACAATTAACAGGATTATTTTCTCTTAATCCCGAAGATCCTTCTGAAAAAATAAGTGCAGTAAAACATATTTTTGAAACTACAGGAGCAAAGGAACAAACCCGTTTTGAAATAGAAAAATATACAGCAAAGGCGTTTGCAGTGCTGGATAATCTTTCTATTACAGAAGACAAGAAAACAATGTTACGATTGTTTGGAGAAAAATTAATGAATAGAAGTGTCTGAATCCTATAACCTTGCAACTGGAAAACAATTGATAGAAGAAATCTGTAAATCAGATTTTTATCCTCAATTTATTGCCCAGATACAAAAGGATTTGAACCGTGCCGGGATGGATCATGTTATTAAAAGCGAAAAACCCCGGCAATTGTTTTCAGAAATAGCAAGCTTACTTCTGGAGAAGTTACATAATGATTTTAATGAATTTCTTAATTTATTATATGCTGTTGATGTTTCTGAAAAAGAAATAAGACAGCTGGATTCAGAAAGCAGTATAAATATAGCAGAATACGTTACCTATTTGATTTTAAAAAGAGAATGGCAAAAAGTATGGTATAGAAATAGGGGATGAGGAAGGTATTTGTCAAGAATTTATGAAATAAAATATAATTATAAATCTTAAATACATGAAGTTATATAGTAGCATTTTTTTGTTTTTCTTCTTAACTTTTAATTATGGTCAGGAGGTTTCTCAAAAGCAAGTCAATACTTCTTACGAAGAGATTTTAAAAGAGATAGGTAAAAAAGAAAGAGATACATTGATTAAACAAGTGTTCAAAAGATATCAATGTTCAGAATATTTATCTGGAAATATCGAATTTTATTATCAAAACGATCAATTAAAATTAATAAAGCACAGCTATAAACAAAACTGGGATAATAATTTTGAATATTATTATCTGGAAAATGATACATTAAGATTGTATACAACATTTACCGAAATTCTTCGAGCTAATACTCGCTATACACAGAGTGAAACAGATACCTCTTTTTCGATGGAAAAAGTGTTAGATGTTACAGAAAACAGAACATTTTTGAATAAAAAAAATGTACTAATGTGTCTTGAAAGAAAAGATATGCAAAAGCAATCAGAGTGGGATAATGATTATTTTAATACACTTAGTTTTAAAAAAGCAGATTGTACTACAGATATCGTAGATATACAGTATAAATATAGAATACTTCGCAAAGCTGAAACAAAACTTATAAAACATGGAGGGAAACCACCTGGTTGTATTTTTTATTTGTGGTAGCGTTTTTATATAAAAATATTCTCGATATAAATTTTGTATTATTCGTGTTTTAAAAACATCAAAAAAAAGCATTAGAATAAGCACACCAAAAACAGTGATTTTATTATCAAGTTAAAGGTTAAAACCCTGCAATTTCATTGCAGTTACTTTAATTCCTATAAATATTTTAGTTTTGTTGAATGTCAAATTATCGCAAAAATTCACATTCAATAACGGATTTGAGTTGCATATTGTTTGGATAACGAAACATCAATAAGCTGTTTTACAAAGTGATATCCAGCATCGTTGTCGTGATATATTAATCCAGGTATATAATTCTGAAAATATCCATATTTTGAAGGGTGTCGTAAGTAAGGATCATATCCATGTGCATGTTGAGTATCCTCCGTCTTTGAGTATAAGTATTTTGGTAAAAAAGTTAAAAGGTCGATCATCTCGAATGCTACAACGTGAATTTCTGAGGTTAAATAAGTAATATTGGGTAGACACTTTTAGTCTGTTGGTTATGGTGTTTGGAGCACTGGTAAGATAACAGGTAAAATGGTTCAGGAGTATCTTGAACATCATAAGGATAAGCCCAACTCAGAGAAAGGCAATTGGATATTAGAATAATGTTAGAATAATGTTGGTAAAGAATTTCATTCTTTTGTTTAAAACTATAGATTGAAAATCCATAGTGGTTTATTCAAAAAAACACCCTAACAAATGGCGTGTATGCACTACCGTATATACTTTTTTTGTCATCGTATAGTAGATCGTATTTGATACCTATAGTCATAAAGTTGGTTTTGTATCCGGCACCAACAAATAAAGCAGGATACCAATAATTTTCAGTTATCTTTTGATCTGATAATTTAATGTTTCGACTAACCCCCATTTCTTCAAGCTCTGCAGATATCTGTAACCCATAAAAAGGATTGAACAAAGTAATAATACTTGCTCCATAATTAGTACTGTTTATCTTTTGATATATACGGTCATTTTCAAAACTACTGTATCCAAATTTTAAGCCTAACCCAGTACTAAACCATTCATTAAACTCATATATGGCAGATGGAGCAACAACAGCATTAAATGTGTTATTAGAAAATCCAATACCCAAATCACCTCCAAATCGTACATTGGACCAAAAAGAATTGTCTTGAGAATAGCTTTTTTGCAAAGAAAAAAGAATAGCAAGAGCTAATACCAGAACTTTAGGGTTTACATAAAAATTTACTTTCATTATTCATTTTATGAAAAATTATAACATAAATATAATTAATTCGATGTCTAATATATTGTAATTGTTGTATTTTTGTGGCGTTTTGTTATTTAAAAGAGGGTTGAATACTTACATATGGATAAATATTCATTTTTGAATGCGGCTAATACCGCATTTTTTGCAGATTTATACGATCAATATCTACAAAATCCAGATAGTGTAGAGCCAAGTTGGCGTGCATTTTTTCAAGGATTTGATTTCGGACTGGAAAGTGCCGATGGATCGGGAGAAATAATTTATGTGGATCGCGGACCTGGTGAAACAGTTGCGGTTCCTCAAAATGTTCAAAAAGAGTTTCAGGTGGTCAAATTAATTGATGACTACAGAACTAGGGGACACTTATTTACCAAAACCAATCCGGTAAGAGAACGAAGAAAGTATTCTCCTACTTTGGCGCTAGAAAATTTTGGGCTGAGTCAGGGAGATCTTAACACAGTTTTTAATGCAGGGGAGATTATAGGTATTGGTCCTAATACATTAAGTAATATTATTGTTCATTTAGAGCATATTTATTGTGACTCTATTGGAGTAGAGTATATGTATATCCGTAATCCTGAAGAACGGGAATGGATACAGGCGCGAATAAACTTTAATACCAATAGAACAAAGTTCTCTGCCGATCAGAAAAAACATATTCTCAAAAAATTAAACCAGGCAGTTTCTTTTGAAACATTTTTACATACAAAATATGTAGGGCAAAAACGTTTTTCATTGGAAGGAGGAGAAACCCTTATTCCTGCATTAGATGCATTGGTAGAAAAAGCGGCAAGTTTTGGAGTAAAAGAATTTGTAATGGGTATGGCACATCGTGGCCGTTTAAGTACGCTTACTAATATTTTTGGAAAAAGCCCTAAAGATATTTTTAGTGAATTTGATGGGAAAGATTATGAAGAAGCAATATTTGACGGAGATGTGAAATACCATTTGGGATGGACCTCTAAACGTAAATCAGATTCTGGGAAAGATATAAATATGAATATAGCGCCCAATCCGTCGCATTTAGAAACGGTTGGAGCAGTAGTAGAAGGGATTACCAGAGCAAAACAAGACACACACTATAAAGATAATATTTCGCAGGTGCTACCTATCGTAGTGCATGGAGATGCAGCAGTAGCAGGACAAGGATTGGTGTATGAGATTGTTCAAATGGCTCAGTTAGATGGGTATAAAACAGGAGGAACAATTCATATTGTAGTAAATAATCAAATTGGTTTTACCACTAATTATTTAGATGCACGATCTTCAACGTACTGTACAGATATAGGCAAAGTTACTTTGTCGCCTGTTTTACACGTAAATGCAGATGATGCAGAAGCAGTAGTTCATGCAACTAATTTTGCTTTAGAATTTAGAATGAATTTTGGTAGAGATGTATTTATAGATTTATTAGGATACCGTAAATATGGGCATAATGAAGGAGATGAGCCGCGTTTTACACAACCAAAATTATATAAAGCTATTGCTAAGCATAATAATCCAAGAGATATATATGCCCAAAAATTAATATCTGAAGGTATTATTGACGCAGATTATGTTGCTAATCTAGAAAAAGAATATAAAGAATCTCTTGAAGAAGAGTTAGAGGATTCTCGTAAGCAAGAAAAAACAGTAATCACCCCTTTTATGCAGGATGAATGGGCTGGGTTTATTAGAGTGCAGGAGGATGAGATGATGAAGGTGGTAGATACAACCTTTCCTAAAGATAAACTAACAGAAATAGCAGAAGTAATAACTAAGCTGCCCTCTGATAAAAAGTTTCTTCGTAAAATACAAAAAATCATTAGTGAACGACATAAAGGTTTTTTTGAAGATAACCAACTAGATTGGGCAATGGGAGAATTACTGGCGTATGGATCTTTATTAAAAGAAGGATACAACGTAAGAATGAGTGGGCAAGATGTAGAACGAGGAACATTCTCTCACAGACATGCAGTAGTTAAAGTAGAAGATAGTGAAGAAGAAATACTATTGTTAAATAACCTTAAAGGAGATCAAGGAAGGTTCTGTATCTATAATTCATTACTTTCAGAATATGGAGTTGTAGGTTTTGATTATGGGTATGCTATGGCTAGTCCGGAGACATTAACCATCTGGGAAGCACAATTTGGAGACTTTAGCAATGGAGCACAAATTATGATCGACCAATATATATCCTCTGCAGAGGATAAGTGGAAATTGCAAAACGGATTGGTTATGCTGTTGCCACATGGATATGAAGGCCAAGGAGCAGAACACTCCTCAGCGAGAATGGAACGTTACTTACAATTGTGTGCAAAAGATAATATGTTTGTTGCAGACGTGACCACACCAGCTAATATGTTTCATTTGTTGAGAAGACAAATGAAAGCTAAGTACAGAAAACCACTAATTGTATTTACTCCAAAGAGTTTATTAAGAGACAAAAGAGTAATGTCTTCTGTAGAAGAATTTGCAAATGGAAGCTTTCAAACTGTAATTGATGATGCAAATGCTACCCCAAAAGATGTAAAATCACTTGTTTTTTGTACAGGTAAATTCTATTATGATTTACTAAAAGAAAGAGAAGAACAAGGAAGAAAAGATATTGCATTAGTTAGGATAGAGCAACTATTTCCTTTACCAACTGCCGAAATGGACAAGCTGATTAAAAAATATAAAGCAGAGGAAGTAGTGTGGGCACAGGAAGAACCTCGTAATATGGGAGCGTTAAGTCACATGTTAATGAACTATGAAGAAGCAAAAACATTTAGATTTGCTAGTAGAAGACCTTATGGGGCTCCTGCAGCAGGAAGCGCTACCAGATCAAAAAGAAGACATCAGGAAGTAATCGATTATGTGTTTGATAAAACAAAAAATAATCAAAGAAGATAAAATTTAGTAAATAATCATAGATTAAAAGTTTCCGAAGGAAATTATACAAAGGATAAATTCAGAATTATGGCTTTAGAAATGAAAGTCCCATCGCCGGGAGAATCTATTACAGAAGTTGAAATAGCACAATGGCTTGTTGAAACTGGTGATTATGTTGAAAAAGATCAAGCAATTGCCGAAGTAGACAGTGATAAAGCAACCTTAGAATTACCTGCTGAGGCAAGTGGTATTATAACACTTATGGCAGAAGAAGGGGATGCTGTGGCAGTAGGTCAGGTAGTATGCCTTATAGACACCAATGCAGCTAAACCAGATGGAGCTGCACCTGCTTCTGTTGCACCTGCTCCTAAAGTAGAGGAGAAAAAAGAAGAACCCAAACCGGTAGTATCTGCCAAAACAGAAACTTATGCCACTGGTACTGCGTCTCCTGCTGCAAAGAAAGTGTTAGCAGAAAAAGGAATGGATGCAAATCAAGTAAAAGGAACAGGTAGAGATGGTCGTATAACTAAAGCAGATGCATTAGAAGCAAAACCATCTATGGGAACCCCTGGATTAGGGAGTAGAGGAGAAGAGCGCAAAAAACTATCCATGCTTCGTCGTAAAGTTGCAGAGCGTTTAGTCTCTGTTAAAAATGAGACTGCAATGCTTACGACATTCAATGAAGTAGACATGCAGCCAATTTTTGATCTTCGTAATAAGTATAAAGAAGCTTTTAAAGCCAGACACGGGGTTGGATTAGGATTTATGTCTTTCTTTACATTGGCATGTGTTAGGGCTTTAAAAATGTATCCTGCAGTAAACTCTATGATTGATGGAGACTTTATGGTTTCTTACGATTTTCAAGATATTAGTATTGCAGTATCCGGACCTAAAGGATTAATGGTTCCTGTAATTCGTAATGCAGAAAATCTAAGCTTTAGAGGAGTAGAATCTGAAGTGAAAAGATTAGCACTTAGAGCTCGCGATGGTCAGATTACTGTAGATGAAATGACAGGAGGAACTTTTACTATTACTAATGGAGGTGTTTTTGGTAGTATGTTGTCTACGCCAATTATTAATCCACCACAAAGTGCTATTTTAGGAATGCATAATATTGTGGAGCGTCCAATTGTAAGAGATGGTCAAATTGTAATAGCACCTATTATGTATGTAGCGCTATCTTATGATCATAGGATTATAGATGGTAAGGAGTCTGTAGGATTCTTAGTAGCGGTAAAAGAAGCATTAGAAAACCCAGAAGAATTGTTAATGGATAATAATATAGCCAGAGCATTAGAAATGTAAAAGCTATCACATTATATTTTATAAAAACCTCAGTCCAAAAAAAGCTGAGGTTTTTTTATAAAACCATTTCAGAATAAGGAATAATTGTGTTATATCCTTTATTTCTAAAATAATCCATTTCAGAAAAACTTCCGGTTACTAAAATAAAATCGCCACCCCAACCACCCAGGCTTTTGATACTGTTGGGGTAATCCGGGAACAAGGCAGATTTTACAGTAGGGGTTTTGATAATTTTAGAAATGATTTCTTCATGCAAATCTAGTAATATATTAAACTCATCCAGAGTAGGGCAGTTAGGCATTTTAGAAGTAATTTCATTTACAATAACCTCTGCTTTATCAAAATCTTTTAAAGATAAAGATTGATAATGCTTTATAGATTCTTTACTATCCTGTTTTTGGTTTAAATAAATAAAGAATAGCTTATCTTGAAAAGGAGGGTTGAAATTAGAGACAGTTATTATTGGTTTTCCGTTATTACGTTGGTATAAAATAGGGCAATCATATTGAGCACAGGCAATATCATAGCCACTACCCCCAAAACTTTTTTCTAATAAAATAAAAGGATCTGTTTTTGCCCACTGTGCAATATTGTTAATTAATGTAGAAGAAGATCCAAGCCCCCATTGGCGATCAAATTCTAATCTGGTTTCAACCAAATACCCCTTTTTTAAAGAAAGAAAATTTGGCTTTAACTCCTTTGAAGCAGTAAGAATTTCAATTAATGTTTTTGTGATAGTAAGATCTTCATTATTATCTTGAATTTGTCGAAACGTATTATTTTCTAGTGTTAAATCAGTTTCAAACCAGCAATTACCTTTGTTGTCAAAACTTTTCCAGGTAATTTGATTTGTGTCATTTTCTTCAACATATAACCATTGCCCTTTTTTTGTTGGTATAGCCAAAGCCCGTACTCCATCAAGAACTAAATATTCTGCGGTAAGTAACAATTTGCCGTGACTATAAAAAGATTTTTTCATTTTAAGCTCTCAGTTTTTCAATTTGTGCTACCACCTCACTATGAGTAACCGTATTTGTTTTGAAATATTTAATCAGTTGCTTTTTCTCAGTTTCGGTAGCCCTAAACTGGTTTAAGATATTCATAAGGTGCATTTTCATGTGTCCTTGTTGTATACCAGTAGTTATTAACGAATTTATAGCCCCAAAATTTTGAGCAAGCCCTGCCACAGCAGTAATTTCCATCAATTTTTTTGCATTAGGCATTTTTAATAACTGTAAAGATAACTTTACAAGAGGATGAAGCGATGTTAATCCACCAACAGTACCCAATGCCAAAGGGATTTCTATAGAAAAAAAGAAGGTGTCATCTTTAATTTGGGCATGGGTCAAACTAGTGTATTTTCCGTTTCGTGAGGCATAAGCATGCACTCCTGCTTCAATTGCCCTAAAATCATTTCCTGTAGCTAATACTACTGCATCAATACCGTTCATAATACCTTTGTTATGAGTCACAGCGCGATATGGTTCTACTTCAGCTATACGCACAGCTCTTACAAATTTTTCGGCATATTGTTGCGAAGAAAGTAAGGGCGTAGCAGGAAGATCCTGTATGGCACACGATACAGAGGCTTTTACCAAACATTGTGGCACATAATTAGAAAGGATGCTCATTACTACTTCAATATTCTTTTCGTCGTCAAAAAAACCAGAATACTCTTTCGCTTCTGTAGTCATTGTTTTTGCAAACTGTTCCAGGCAAGAATTTATAAAATTAGCACCCATAGCATCTACAGTCTCAAAAGTACAATGTAATTGATAATAGCTGTCTATTTCTGTAGTTTTGTTTCTAAGTTCTATCTCTAGTACACCACCACCTCTTTTTTCCATGTTTTTGGTTAAATGAGAAACAGAGGATAATAGCTCAGGCTTTATTAGATCAAAAAATTGCTGTAATTTTTTATAATTTCCTGAATACATAAAATGTACTTGTCCTACTTTTGTAGTAGATATTACTTCAGTTTTAAAGCCTCCTCTTGTTTGCCAAAACTTGGCAGCTTTACTGGCAGCAGCAACAACCGAACTCTCTTCGATAGTCATAGGTACGGTGTATTGCTCGTTGTTGATAAGAAAATTTGGTGCTACCGAAAAAGGAAGGTAATAATTAGAAATAGTGTTTTCAGTAAACTCATCATGAAGTTGTTGAAGAGCATCATCAGCATTCCAATATTTCATCAAAATAGATATAGTACTTTGATCATTGTTAAAATGATGTTCTGCCAACCATTTTATTTTATCCGTTTTGGAGAGTTTAGAAAACCCAGAAACTACAGGTGTCATTGTCTTTTTTTGTTATTAATGAGGTCAAAGATACTATTCTGTTTTATCATATCTGTAGTTAAACTATTTTAGAAACCAAAAAGAGATGGTAATTGATTTTACACTACATTAGGTCTGAAGATCTAAGTATTTAATAATTCAAAGCAAATTCATAAAAGAAGCTTCTGAAAAATGTACTTTGTTTTTGGGGCAAGCCCGAGGGGATTATACCCCTAATAATAAAGGATTAGAGATAATTTTGAATTATGCATGTTTTGTTTTAATAAACAATAAGATAAATTAATAAGGTTTTAACTTTTATTGATGATATGTTAAAAAAAATCTAGTATGTACCTGTGATTTTATTGTATTTAACAGCAATTGTTGTATTTTTCACGGATTTTTTAGTATTCTTGACATTAATAAATTTTAAAATTACAATATGAAAATCACAAAATTACTTTTTGCGATTGCATTTTTTGTTGTACTTGTAGCATCAGCACAAGACAAAACCTTTACTTTAGAAGAAATATGGGGAGGAGTTTTTAGTACAGAAGGACTAGAATCGCTTCATTCTATGAAAAACGGTACAGAATATTCGGTTATAGAACAAGATGCAGTGTCTGGTGCCATCAATATCGAAGTTTATAATTACGAATCCGGAGAAAAAACAAAAACATTAGTAACTTCTTCTTCTCTTGGAGATTTATCTACATTTCAAGGATACTCATTTAGTAAAGATGAAAATAGGATTTTACTTTCCAGTCAATTAGAACAAATATACAGACACTCATCCAGAGGGATTTATCACGTATATGATGTTCCATCTAAAGGTATTTTTAAAGTTAGTGATAAAAAAATCCAAGAACCGTTATTGTCACCCGATGGTAACAAGATAGCGTATGTGCTGGATAACAATATCTATATGCTAAACTTTGCGACTGGGCAAGAGGTACAGTTAACAGATGATGGAAAGAAAAATGAAATAATTAATGGAATAACAGACTGGGTATATGAAGAAGAATTTGCCTTTGTTAGAGCCTTTGATTGGAGTGCGGATAGTAAAAAAATAGCATTTTTGCGATTTGATGAACGAGAAGTGCCCGAGTTTTCTATGGATGTATACAGTAAAGATTTATATCCAAAACAAGAAGTTTTTAAGTACCCTAAAGCAGGAGAAAAAAATGCAAAAGTATCCCTGTATGTAGCAGATATTACTGCAATGACTCTAGATGAGGTTAAGTTGGGAGATTATAAAGATTTTTATATTCCTAGAATAAAATGGACTGCAAATCCAGATGTTTTGAGTGTACAAGTAATGAACAGACACCAAAATAATCTGGATTTAATTTTTGTAGATGCTAAAACCAAAACACCAAAAGTAGTACTTAATGAAAAAGATACTGCTTATGTTGATATTACAGATAATCTTACATTCTTAGAAGATAATAGCTTTATTTGGACTAGTGAGAAAGATGGGTTTAATCATATTTATCATTATACAACAACAGGAGAGTTAATTAATCAAGTAACTAAAGGTGCCTGGGAAGTAACTAATTATTATGGATATGATAAAAAGAATAAAAAAATATATTATCAAAGTGTAGAAAACGGAAGCATAAACCGGGATGTTTATTCCATTGCTTTGGATGGAAAAGATAAAAAGAGATTAAGTGAAAAAGAAGGGACTAATGATGCAGATTTCAGTGCAGATTTCAGTTTTTATATTAATTATTTTTCCAATACCACAACACCTTATGAGTATACTCTAAATAATGGAAAGACAGGAGCGATAGTTCGAGAGATTAAAAATAATAAGGGGTTGTTAGAAAAATTGGGGAAGTATGATGTTAGACCTAAAGAATTTTCTACCATAGAAATAAATGGAGAGAAGTTGAATACCTGGATGATTAAACCAAAAGATTTTGATCCAACAAAAAAATATCCTCTGTTTATGTTTCAATATTCTGGTCCGGGATCACAAATGGTAAAAAACTCATGGCATAGAGCTAATGATTATTGGTATATGATGCTGGCAAAACAAGGATATATTGTTGCTTGTGTAGATGGAAGAGGAACTGGTTTAAAAGGAGCTAAATTTAAAAAAGTGACCCAAAATGATCTGGGAAATCTTGAAGTTCAGGATCAAATTGCCGTTGCAAAACATTTTGGGGCATTAGAGTATATCGATGATTCAAGAATTGGTATTTGGGGATGGAGTTATGGAGGTTTTATGTCCAGTAATTGCCTGTTCAAAGCTCCGGATGTTTTTAAAATGGCTATTGCAGTAGCACCAGTAACAAATTGGAGGTTTTATGATACCGTGTATACAGAAAGATATTTGATGACTCCTCAGGAAAACGCAAAAGGATATGATGACAATTCGCCAATCAATTTTGTAAATGGATTAAAAGGAAAATTTTTATTGATACATGGCAGTGCAGATGATAATGTGCATGTGCAAAATACAATGCAACTGGTAGAGGCTTTGATACAGGCAAACAAAGATTTTGACTGGGCAATTTATCCAGATAAAAACCACGGTATTTATGGAGGTAATACAAGATTACACTTATATAATAAAATGACTAACTTCATTACAAACAACTTATAATTAATTAAATAAAGATAATGGCAAATACAGTTAAAGCAGCTCATCAAAAAGAGCTTTTTGGGCATCCGGTAGGATTATATATTTTATTTTTTACAGAAATGTGGGAGCGTTTTTCATACTATGGTATGAGAGCGATTTTTGTACTATATCTAACCGCAAAAACTGTGGACGAAAACGCAGGTTTAGGCTGGTCAACAGGAGAGGCTTTAGCTCTATATGGTTGGTATACCATGTTGGTATATGTAGCATCAATTCCGGGAGGATGGATTGCAGATAAATTTTTGGGACAAAAAAAATCTGTTTTAGTAGGAGGAATTTTATTGGTTGCCGGGCATAGTATTTTAGCTATTGAACAAATGTGGGCATGGTATTCAGGTCTTGGTTTAATTATAGCAGGAGTAGGAATGTTAAAACCCAATATATCCACTATGGTTGGCGGATTATACAAACAAGGGGATATCCGAAGAGATAAAGGATTTACTATTTTTTATATCGGGATTAATTTGGGTGCGTTTTTATCTAGTTTAATAGTAGGGTATGTAGGAGAAGTGCATGGCTGGCATTATGGATTTGGTCTTGCCGGTATTGGAATGGCACTTGGGTTATTGCAATATTTATTAGGACAAAAATATCTGGCAGGTGTAGGTAATTTTTTAGGAGCTTCAGAAACTGCCGAAGATAAAGAGATAATGAACAAACCATTGACCAAAATTGAAAAAGACAGAATAATAGTGCTTCTAATTTCATTTTTGTTGGTTATAGTATTTTGGGGAGCTTTTGAACAAGCAGGAGGACTAATGAATATCTATGCTAAAGAAAAAACGGATAGAATGTTAATGGGATGGGAAGTTCCGGCTTCATGGTTTCAATCCTTGAATGCTATGTTCATAATTTTCTTGGGAACTATAGTGGCCTGGTATTGGGCAAATAGAAAATTAAAAGGAAAAGTTTCAAGTTCTTTGTTTAAAATGATTATTGGGCTTATAATTATGGGTACAGGCTTCTTTTTTATGACAGCTGCCGCTATAGAGTTTAATGCTAATGGTTCATCTGCAATGTATTGGTTAGTATTAGCATATTTATTTCATACTATCGGAGAACTATGTATATCCCCGGTTGCACTATCATTTATTACCAAACTGGCACCAGTAAAATACGGTGCATTGATGATGGGAGTATACTTTGCGATGACAGGATTTGGTAATAAACTTGCAGGTCTGTTAGGTGAATCTGCAGAAAACATGGGAGAGTATACTATTTTTACAGGAATAGCTATTTTTTGTGTCATATTTGGAGCATTAGTAATGCTTTTTAGAAAAAAACTGGAAGCCCTTACACATGGTGTAGAAGATAAAGAAGGTACTATACAGGAAGAAACCGAAGGTTTTGAATTAGCAGATAACTAATACCGGTATTTATGAATACAGATATAGAAAACTTATTTAAAGATAAAGTTTTAGGACATCCTGCGGGGCTATTCGTGCTTTTTTTTACAGAGATGTGGGAGCGATTCTCATTCTATGGGATGCGGGTCTTATTAGTGATATTTTTAACCCAACCATTATTTGGAGAAAATCCAGGATGGGCAAATTGGCCCAGAGAACATGCCTTGGCATTATTTGGTACGTATGCATCTCTTTTATATCTCACACCAATTTTAGGGGGGTATATTGCAGATAAAATAACAGGGTATCGATGGGCAGTTACCATAGGTTGTTTAATTATGACACTTGGGCATGTTGCCATGGCTTTTGAAACAGAAACAACCCTGTATTTTGGCTTGGCACTACTAGTAATAGGTACAGGGCTTTTTAAACCTAATATCACCTCTATTATTTCTGAAATGTACAAAGGAAATGATTCTAAAAAAGATGGAGCATATACCATATACTACATGGGGGTAAATGCAGGAGCATTCTTCGGTATTATGCTTTGTGGATATCTGGGCGAAAATTATAGTTGGGCTTTAGGATTTGGCTTGGCAGGAATTTTTATGCTGTTAGGAACAGTTCAATTTTGGCTTTCTAAAAATATTTTTGGAGAAATTGGGGCAAAGCCTAAAAAAGAAGCTTCTGAAAAAGAAATTATTTTGGAAGAAGGAGATAAACTTAACCCTTTTACACTCGTAGATAAGGTTCTTATTGCAATAACGGCAATAATAGGATTAACATGGTTAATTAATGATCCAATGTCAAAAATTAGAAATGTTAATTTATTTGACTTTAAAATAGGTAGTTTTGAAGGTACCACCTTTATGATTGTTGTAGGGATTTTACTTTTTATATATTTAATAGTTTCCAGAATTATTAGATATAGTCCTACGGTAAGAGATAGAATGATTGCAGTAGGGATTTTTGCCTTCTTTACAATTTTCTTTTGGGCAGCATTCGAGCAAGCAGCCGGTTCTTTAAATATATTTGCAAGAGATTATACTGCAAGAGATTTATCGGGGTCTTCTGCTTTAATTTTTAAAATTATTGATACGATTTTAACTGTCGTACCATTAGCCATAATCTCTTGGGTATTGTACCTGTTGTTCAAAAAAACATTCTCTAAAATAGGACTATCTAATATTGTACTATCTATAAGTTTTATTATTATATGGGGGATTGTTATTTGGAAACTAAATAATGAATTTAGTAAAGATACTACAGAGGTAGGAGCAACATGGTTTGGGATATTAAATTCGTTTTTCATTATAGCATTGGCACCATTATTTTCCAGATGGTGGGAAAGCAAATATAATCCCAGTGTAGCTTTTAAGTATGGTTTTGGATTAGGATTGTTGGGTTTTGGTTTTGCATTATTGGCATTTGGGTCTTTAGATATTCCACAAGGAGCAAAAACAGCTTCTGTAAGCATGATTTGGTTGATTATGGCATACCTGTTTCACACATTAGGAGAACTGTGCCTGTCACCAGTAGGACTGTCTTATCTTAGTAAGCTCGTTCCGGGAAGGATGATTGCATTTATGTTTGGTATTTGGTATCTTGCTATTGCAATAGGTCAAAAAGCAGCAGGAACTCTTGGAGGCATGATTGATGAAATTACTGCAAACTATAATTTGACTACCTTCTTTTTGATATTTACAATAGTGCCTATTGTGGCAGGAGGTTTGATTATTCTGTTAAACCCGGTGTTAAAAAAAATAATGCATGGAGTAAAATAAATATTATTTAATTTTATTCGTTTACCCAAATACAATGAACTCATCTTGACTTTTTGTTTTTAACCGAAAACGAGTTGAAATTTGACCAGATAAGGCACTTTTTGAAAGCTATAGCAGCGCTACGGATAAGAAAAGTAACGAAATATGGGTGAATTTCAGCCATTTTTTTAGGAAATAGAAAAAGTCAAGATGAGTTCAATATAAATTTTTTAAATTGAATTGAGGAATAGTTTTTGTTTCCTTACCTAGTTATAAAATTTTACACCTATGAAAAACCTACTTATTATTATATTTCTTATGTGCTGTTCTGTCCGGTCACAAGAAATTAAATGGATGTCTATGAATGATGCTTTAGAAGCTCAAAAAAAAGAACCTAAAAAAATCTTTATGGATGTATATACAGATTGGTGTGGACCCTGTAAACTTTTGGATAAAAAAACTTTTCATAATAAAGACGTAGTATCTTACGTAAATAAAAATTACTATGCGGTAAAGTTTAATGCAGAAGGAACGGAAGAGGTAAAATATAACAATTTTACATATACCAATCCCAATTATAACCCAGAAAGAAAAGGCCGAAACAGCCAACATTTTTTTGCAAATGCATTAAAGATAAGCGGATACCCAAGCATGGTGTTTTTTGATGAAAAAGCAAATCTAATAGCCCCTGTGGTTGGATATAAAACACCACAGCAATTAGAGATATATCTTAAAATGATCCATAATAACGATTATAAAAAATTGACTAGTGCAGAAGCATGGCAAAATTATGAAAAAGCTTTTGTAAGCACTTTTGTAAATTAGAAACACATAAAATATAAATTAAAAATCCTTTTACTGTTTATTTAGTAAAAGGATTTTTAATTTATACCAGAGAAAAATCAAGCTGTTTTTGTTATGTGAATGTTAAAATAACTCTTTGTCTTTTTTATCTTGTTTTTTGTCGTATATTAGTCTCGTTATATGTTATTATTGAAGGAATTTTCCTTTAATAATATTAAAAAGTAATCTTTCTGTTATATAAAAAAATATTTCATTTTAAGTTTACAGAAATTAGCAATTATTTGAAAATATATACGTTACTAATTACATAAACCTAACTAATACCCTAAAAATGGATTCTGAAAAAGAAAACGCCCCATCCATGAGTAATTATTATATACAACATATATAACAAGCATAATTACTTTTCTGGTTTTATTTCTTTTTTGGATCACAAACCTGCTTATGAAAAAAATATTTGCCATAGTCGCCCCATCTATGTTGTTAATAGCTTTGCTTTTTTCTTTTGTTACCGCAGAGCATCCTGAATTATCTCATATATCACAAAAAACACAATTGTCAGAACCATTAGCCCCAGAGGTTCATTTTTCTGATTATAATAAGCAAAGATTAATAGATTCTGTACACGCTTATTTTAATCAGGCGATAGAAAAAAAACAAATCGTAGGAGCAGCTATAGCTATCGTAAAATGTGATTCTGTTATCTATTCTGGAGGTTATGGAAATAAAAATGTAGTATTAAAAGATACGATAAATAACCAAACTATATTCAGAATTGGATCTGTGTCTAAAGGTTTTGCAGGAATATTAGCAGGAATCCATGTAGAAGAAGGATTAATAAATTGGGAAGATAAAGTAGTAGATTATATTCCGGATTTTCAACTCTCTGGTAAAGAACAGACCAATAGTATAACAATATCCCATATATTATCGCATACAACAGGATTGCCATATCATAGTTTTACAAATCTGGTAGAAGCCGGATTACCAATAACAACTATTGCAAATCGTTTTAAAAAAATTCGCTTAATTCAAAAACCAGGAGATATTTATAGTTATCAAAATGCTGTTTTTGCGCTTAGCGGAAAAATATTGGAACAGGTTGCCGGAAAACCTTTACGGGATGTTATTCAGGAAAAGATTTTTACACCATTGCAGATGACTACAGCTTCTGCTAGTTACGAAGCGATAGAACATTCAAATAATGTAGCATATCCTCATAAACGTATCCACAACAGATGGAAATCTATGCCTGTCAATAAAAAATACTATGACAATGCAATTGTAGCAGGCGGAATCAATGCAAGTGCGTCTGATATGGGTAAATGGATGAAGTTTTTGTTGGGAAATAATCCGGAAGTTATGATGCCCAATACAATGAGCACAGTTTTTTCTCCAATTATTCAAGAAGAAGGAAAAAGAAAATACTATCAAAAATGGCCTGGTCATTCTAAATCTTTTTATGGGTTGGGATGGAGAATACATTCTTTTAACGACCCAAAAACAGGAGATACCAATACGATTATACATCATGGAGGAAGTGTTAATAATTACAGAACCGAAATTGCAATCTATCCAGAAGAGGATTTAGGGATTTGTGTGCTTTTTAATAGCCAAAATGAAATAGCTAAAGATTGCATACCTAAAATCTATAAAATGATACAAGAAATAATGAATGCTAAAGAAGAAAAATATACTGAAGAGTCTTTGGTGTTATTATAACAGACTCATTGTTTAATTATAAAAGCCCCCTTTTTATCTGTGCGATGAAAAGGGGTTTTTGATATAATACAACTCTTTTCCCATCGATCCAAATAAGATTTATAATTACTGCCGTCTGCAACAATCTGTTTAGGCTTTAAAATGTTTATTACTCTTTTTAAATGTATCTTGGGCGAATTTGATAAAATAAGGATATCAGGATGTATTTTTAATGCCTTATAGATGTTTACACTATCCAGAATCAAAATAGTTTTGTTTTTATATGTATAGATATTTTTTAACCAGAGGGTAGAGTCTGTTAAAGTTATTTGATTTTGAATAAGATAATTTTTTAGTAAAAAAGCACTGGTGTTTATAGAAATAGAGTCTTTGCTGTAAAGCTGCATTTTTTGATTTTCTACAACTCCCACAATAGTATTTCGTTGATTGTGAAATAATATTAATTCTTCCAGGTTAGATGCATTGTGTTTTTGATAGATCATTACACAAATCATCATAACAATAGAGGACACTATAGTGTGTTTTTTTATGTTTTTATATTGTTTATACGTTAGGGTTATAGAAAGGATTACAAAATAAAGAGCAATAAGGGTGATCCATGAAAAAGAAATGTCCTTGAGGATAAATGTTTCTTGTTGCGCAATCCATCCAATTACAGTATTCATGCTATGAATGCAGTTTTCAAATAGATTTGCAATAAACTCTGGTAGAATATTTAACAAAGCAAGTAAGATAACAAAAATACCAAATCCAAGAATAACCCCCAAAAAAGGAAGAATAATAAGGTTCGAAACAAAAAACAGCAAAGGGAACTGATGAAAATAAAACAAGGATAAAGGCAGTAAGCCAAGTTGAGCAGCAATTGTTACTGTAAATATAGCCCACAATTTTTTGGTTATATAAAATCGTGGCTTGTATATGTTTTCTATAATTGGTTGTATCCAAAGTATAGAAAAAACAGCAACATAACTTAATTGAAAACCTATAGAAAATACCAATAAAGGGTCAAAGCACACCAGTACAAATAATGAAATAAATAATGAATTGTATGTACTTGTTTTAGATCTTATTTGCATACCGATAGCAAGAAATGAAAACATAGTTACAGCCCTAAGAACAGAAGGAGACAGACCTGCAATAATTGCAAACCCCCATAATGAAGTAATAAGAACTATTAATTTAATTCTTTTTCCATATTTTTTTATTCTATTTAGAGGGGCTAATACTAGGTTTATGATAAATAATAGTATACCTACATGTAACCCAGAAACTGCTAAAATATGAATAGCCCCGGCATCTCTGTAATTGCTAAAAGTTTCTTGACTGATATCTTGCCTTTGACCCAAATACAAGGCGTTAATGACAGAAAATTCTTCAGAATCAAAATGATATTTAGATAGTTTTTGATTAATTTTTTTTCTTGTTTGATCCGCAAATGAGGATAAAGATTGTTCTTTTTTTTGATTGTAAATTATTTGGTTGGGACAGAGAGTAGTTTGGTATAATATATATTGATTTTGCAGGTATTTTGCATAGTCAAATTGATTTGGGTTTAGTGGAGCGGTAATAGGCTTAATAGTTGCATAAGAAGTATAAATATTGCCTGTTTCCAAAATATTTAACGAACTGTCTTTTGGAATTTTGAGCAACATTTTACCACGTACAACCTTATTTTTTATAAGTCTAATAGAAATAATATATTTGTCATAGTACGCCGTGGGTTTTAACCGTTCTGCAATACAATATTCAATACCTGCAGGGGTGTTGTTAATCTCTTTTTGGTTGATTTTGGTACTGTAATGGTTTGAGTAATTTTTAAAGTCATGGATTTTAACTAAAACAATACCAAAATTGATAAATACAACTATTGTTAATAACACAAAAGAAGAAGTCTTACTAAATATCTTTTTTGATTGATGCCATGAGATACCCAGCCCACAAATAGAAATTAAAAAACTTAAGATAGCGACATCAATTTTTATAGTAATATAGACCCCAAAAATAACCCCAAATAAAGTTGCGATAGTAATAATAACAAAAGGTATGTTAAGCAGTTTGTAGTTGATTTTTTTGCGCACTATTATTTAAAATCTGAATTATAAAATGAAAGAACCTCTTTCTTTGTTGTGCAATAATAAGAAAACATAGTTTTATTTTTCGGAACCTAAAAATAAAAACCACATAAATATAAATCCGGAGCAATATAGAACACCTGTTTTGCAGTAGCTTTTTTTTTGATAAATATTTTTGTAAAACATTTAAAAACAACTAGTAACCCCAAAATAAGCCTATAAAATATGTTTTTGTAAATATATATTGTTTTCTAGGCAACCTAGAGGGATTAAACCTGTTGTAATGAGGGATTAAAACTACAATATTCTTCGCGCCAAGGCAAAACATTTGTTCCAGTAAGTTTCATCAAGGCTGGATACAATAACACCCTTAGATGTAGAAGAGTGTATAAACTTGATACTGCCTTTGGTTTCGATAACTAACCCTACGTGCGAAATAACATTTTTTCTTTTATTGGTTTTAAAAAAAAGCAAATCCCCGACAGTAACTTTTTTTAGAGAAATAGCTGCGCCCTGGGTAGCCATGGTTTTTGAAGTTCTGGGTAAAATAATATTCTCTTTTTTGAAAGAGGTATATACTAAACCAGAACAATCCATTCCTTTTTTTGTAGTACCCCCAAACTTATAACGGGTACCATTAAAAGTTTTAGCATAATCTACAATACTATTGATTTTTTGAGAATCAGAATCTTTATCGGGCTTAGTTTTTAAAGCAGTTTTATTTTTTGGCGAAGAAATAATGGCTTTCTTTTTTGAAGAACTTCCACAGGAAATTAATGTTATTATAAATAGAAAATATATTAAAATCCTTTTCATTCGATTTGGGTTTACAACAAAGTACGTGTTTTTATATAAGATTTTCAAAAAATTAAAAATTCCTTAAGAAGCATAGCTGTTTTTATTATTGTTTTTTATTGCGTTTATGGTTAAAAATGTGTGAAAACAATAAAAATTTAAGACTTTTATTTTATTTATATATGGTTTTAGTGTAAAATTCAAGAAGTTTTAATATCTTAATAGGTAAATACTTAATGTTCTTGTCGTGAAGTTAAAATTACCCCGTATTGTTTGCTTATTATTTTTTTTGAGCTCGGTTTATTTAATAGGACAAGTTTCTGATAAAACAGTTAGTTCTGATAGCATAAAAATAATTCTGGAAAAATCTATTGCTGCCTTTGCAAAGTCTACAGAACAAGGAATAGAACAAGGAGTGCGTTTATTAACTTTGGCAGAGAGCTTAGCAAATCAATCAAAAGATCCACACATCAAAATACTAGTTAATAGAGAGAAGGTAGGTTTTTGTTATGATAATGGAGATTTTTTGGGTATACAACGGTATTTAGCAAAAAACCTGGATATTATTACCAAATTAAAAGACAAAAGATATTTAGGATTGTATTACGAAGATCTTGCAGTTTATGAATATTCACGAGGAAATAAAAAAGAAGGATTTGAAGCCACGATTCTTGCAGAACAATTATTAAGTAAATATGGAGAAATAGAAGATGCCATAGATATTAATTATAACCTTTCTCTTAACTACATGAGGGCAGGAAAACATGATTTGTCTATCAAACATGCTTTAATCTCCTTGGAAGCCATAGCTAAAACAAATGTCAAACAAAACCGAAAGAAAAATTTATATCTCTTCTTGGCAGAAAATTACATTAATTTAAAAGAGTTTGATCAGGCAGAAGCCTGTTTGAATAAGGTAGGAAAAGATCATACGTATGATAATGATACGCATTTTAAAGGAAGGTTTTTTAAAAGAAAAGGATTTTATTATGAAGAATTAGGAGATTATAAAAATGCAACATCCTTTTATAAACAATCTTCCAATCTTTTTTTTGCATCTCATATAGAAACAGCCAAAGAAGTTACTGCCGGACTCATTTTGACTAGCCAATTAAACCTGCAGGAAGCAGAAAACAAAAGAATAAAAATTGAGAATGAACTAAAAGAACAAGAACTAAGAAATATAAATTACATTATATTATTAGGAGCCTTTATTATTTTAGGATTGGTGGTTTTATCTATAATTCAATATAGAGTTTCCAGATATAAAACAGAAACGAACAAATTACTCAAAAATAATTATAAAAAATTAATACAAGCTAATAAAAAAGCCGATAAAGCTTTAGAGGTTAAGTCAGAATTTTTGGATTCTGTTACACACGAGCTTCTCACTCCTTTAAATACTATTAAAGGAACAACTTTTTTATTACAAAAAGAACAATTAACAACCCATCAGATAAACCAAATTAAGCTGATAAATGTATCCAGTGATTATCTTTTAAACTTGATTAATGATGTTATTCAATTAAATGATCTGGAAAATGAATACGTTAAGTTAAAAAATGAAGAATTTGATTTAAAATCATTAATTAATAACCTAATTGATTCGTCTTTAATAACAAAGAAAAACAACGCTAATAAGATTCATAGAGAAATTGACAATGGTATTCCTGATATTGTAAAAGGAGATATGCTTAAAATCTCTCAGGTTGTTCTAAATGTTTTGGACAATGCATTGAAGTTTACCAAAAACGGGGACATATATATAAAAGTAGCAGTACTTTCTACAGTAAACAATAAAGCAAAAGTAAAATTTACAATACAGGATACAGGTATTGGAATGACAGAAAAGCAAATAGAAAAAGCCTTTGAAGCTTTTCATCAAGGATCTATAAAAATTAATAGAGAGTATGGTGGCACTGGATTGGGATTATCTATTGTAAAAAGGATATTAAAACTTTACGATAGTGATATTATAATAGAATCAAAACCAAATAAAGGCACATTAGTGGCATTTATTATGGATTTTGAAATTTCTAAAAATATAACGGATAAAAATGTTATTAAAAAAAATCATGTTAATAAATCAAAGGATGAATTATCAAAAAATCTAAATATTTTATTAGTAGAGGATAATAAAGTAAATCAACTGATTACTAAAAAAATAATTTCAGATTATGGGATCAATTGTGAATCTGCCAATGATGGAGAAGAAGCAGTAGATATGGCCAGAAAAAATAAGTATTCTATGATACTTATGGATATTATGATGCCAAAAATGGATGGTTTTGAAGCAACAAAAGACATAAGAAAATTTAATACAAAAGTCCCAATAATCGCATTAACCGCATTGTCAGAAAAGTTAAACAAAGAAAAATTTAATGAAGCAGGAATTTTAAAAGTTCTTCGTAAACCTGTAAATCCCCGACTTCTTTATAAAGTTCTTTTGGAGGAGTGTAAAGGATGAGTATATAACTTATCCAGATCTTTTAAACCCTGTTGTAATTATAAACTACTTAAAGATTTTAAAACAGAATGATTAAAATAATGTTTAGGACCAAGGTGAAAAAAAAATCTCAGATAATTTTGATTTTTCATGTATTTGTTTAATATAAAAGACGACACATTTTAATTAAAAGTTTAATGTTTTTCAAATGAAATTAAAATCACCCCTATATATCGTTTGTTTATTATTCCATGTTTATTCGATTTCTTTAATAGCTCAAATTTCTGAAAAACAAATAACAAAAGATAAGATTAAACAAACCCTAGAGCAATCTGAAAAAGCTTTTTTAAAACAAACTAAAAAAGGTACAGAGGATGGTATTTATCTGCTGAAAAATGCTGAAGATTTGGCAAAAAAACTTAATGATCCATATTCTACAATATTGGTAAATAGAGAAAAAATAGGTTTTTTTATCAAAAATGGAGATAGCTCGGAAATAAAAAAATGTTTATCTGAAAACCTAAGTATTATTAATCGGCTAGGGGATAAAAGACAGTTGGCATTATATTATGAAGATATAGGTGTGTATAAAAATTATTTAGGAAAAATGGAAGAATCACACCAAGCTATGCTTATGGCAGAGAAAATATTTAATCAATATGGAGAAACCGAGGATTTGATCGATGTTAATTATAATATGAGTGTGGAATATATGAGGAGAAAAGAATGGAAAACCTCTTTAGGGCATGCATTAAAATCTTTGGAAGCAATAAATAAAACAGGAGCTAAGGAGAATCGAAAAAGATTTTTGTATTTATTTTTAGCAGAAGATTATATTAATTTAGGAGAATTTGAAAAAGCTAAGCAATGTTTTCTTGAAATTGAAAAAAAAGAATCCATGTATTTTAGTGATACGCGTTTTAAAGGAAAGTTTTTTGAAAAAAAAGGATTTTATTATGAAAAATTAGGAGATTATAAAAACGCAGCATCTTTTTATGAAAAATCTTCTAATAGTTTTTTTGATTATCATACCCAAAAAACCAAAAAAGTAAGTGCTTCTCTTGTTTTATCAGGACAATTAAACCTGCAAGAAGAAGAAAATAAAAGAATAAAAATTGAGAATGAGCTAAAAGAGCAAGAATTAAGTAATAGAAACTATATTATGTTATTATGTTTCTTAATGATTCTGGGTTTGGCAATATTAAGTACAATACAATATAATATATCTAAATACAAATCTAGAATAAACACATTATTAAAAAATAATTATAAAGAACTAATACAAGCCAACAAAAAAGCCGATAAAGCTTTAGAAGTTAAATCAGAGTTTTTGGATTCTGTTACACACGAGCTTCTTACCCCCTTAAATACTATTAAAGGAACAACTTTTTTATTGCAAAAAGAACCATTAACAGTACATCAGATAAGTCAAATTAAACTCATAAACGTATCCAGTGATTATCTTTTAAACTTGATTAACGATGTTATTCAATTAAACGATCTGGAAAATGAATATACTGAGTTAAAAAACGAAGAATTTGATTTAAAATCATTAATTAACAATCTCATTGATTCATCTTTGGTAATAAAAAAGAATAACGAGAATAAAATTCATAGAGAAATCGACAATGGTATTCCTGATATTATAAAAGGAGATATGCTTAAAATCTCTCAGGTTGTTCTAAGTGTTTTGGACAATGCATTGAAGTTTACCAAAAACGGGGACATATATATAAAAGTAGCAGTACTTTCTACAGTAAACAATAAAGCAAAAGTAAAATTTACAATACAGGATACAGGTATTGGAATGACAGAAAAGCAAATAGAAAAAGCCTTTGAAGCTTTTCATCAAGGATCTATAAAAATTAATAGAGAGTATGGTGGCACTGGATTGGGATTATCTATTGTAAAAAGGATATTAAAACTTTACGATAGTGATATTATAATAGAATCAAAACCCAATAAAGGGACATTGGTTGCATTTACTGTGGATTTTGAAATTTATAAAAAAGCGATGGATAAAAATGTTTTTAAAAAAAATCATTTTAATAAATCGGGAGATGAATTATCAAAAGACCTGAGTGTTTTATTAGTAGAGGATAATAAAGTAAATCAATTGATTACTAAAAAAATAATTTCAGATTATGGGATCAGTTGTGAATCTGCCAATGATGGGGAAGAAGCAGTAGATATGGCCAGAAAAAATGATTACTCTATGATATTTATGGATATTATGATGCCAAAAATGGATGGTTTTGAAGCAACAAAATACATAAGAAAATTTAATACAAAAGTCCCAATAATCGCATTAACCGCATTGTCAGAAAAATTAAACAAAGAAAAATTTAATGAAGCAGGAATATATACGATCCTGTCAAAACCCGTGAATCCAGAACTATTATACAAGACAATAAAAAAATATTGCGCAGTGTTGGATTAATTTTTTATAGTCTCTATGATTAATTTAGCAGTTTTGTCGCTAGCTCCTTTGCCACCCAGTTTTTTTTCTAAATCATAATAATCCAAAAACATTACCGCTCTGTTGTAATCATCAGTTATAGTTGTAAGTTCTTCTTTAAGTCTTTTAGGATTAAACTCATTTTGTATTAATTCTGTTACTACAGGCTTGTCCATAATCAAGTTTACCAAAGAAATATAATCTAAATTAATAATTCGTTTTGCAATTTGATAGGAGATATAATTGCCTTTGTAGCAAACCACCTCCGGGACTTTAAATAAAGCAGTTTCTAATGTAGCCGTTCCAGAAGTTACCAAAGCAGCACTACTAAGGCTTAATAAATCGTATGTTTGATTCATGATTAAGTGTACCCCTTCTTTTTTAATAAAAGGAGTATAAAATGAAGCTTCCTGACTAGGTGCTCCTGCAATCACAAATTGGTATTCAGAAAACTCATCTACCACAGTAAGCATAACGTCAAGCATTTTTCGAATCTCTTGTTTTCTGCTTCCGGGAAGTATTGCTATTATAGGACGATCATCCAAATTATGTTTTGTTTTAAAAACCTCGGGCATTATTTGTTTATGATCTGCAATAGCATCGATTAAAGGATGTCCTACAAAATTAACCGGAAACTGATGTTTGTCCTCATAAAAAGACTTCTCAAAAGGAAGTATAACATACATCATATCTATGCATTGTTTGATACTTTTTATTCGACCTTCTTTCCATGCCCATATTTGAGGGGATATGTAATAATGTGTTTTAAACCCCTTTTGCTTGGCCCATTCTGCAATGCGTAAATTAAACCCAGGGTAATCTATAAAAATCAGGACGTCTGGTTGAAAATTAATAATGTCCTGTTTACAAATTTTTATATTTTTTAAAATAGTAAACAAGTTTAATATAACCTCTACAAACCCCATAAATGCAAGATCCCTATAATGCTTTACTATAGATCCGCCAACAGCCAGCATAAGATCACCACCCCAGAACCTGAATTCTGCCTGAGGGTCTTCTTTAAGAATAGATTTCATAAGATTAGCACCGTGTAAATCACCAGACGCTTCTCCTGCAATGAGATAGTATTTCATGGATTATTTTTCTGTTTTTATGAGTTTAGATTTTTAAGATTCATTAGGTTTAAATTTTAATCCCTTATTGAATGTTTGATTCCCAGAGGTTTGCTTCAAAAAAAACTTTCATAAGCATACCTCGTGAGCTTGCTCCAAGGTTATCGATTGTTTTATATCAAAATCACCCAAATTTACTAATTGCTATACAAACAGCACTAATAAGACAAGCAAGAAGTATACCACGAGCTTTGTATATATTATTCTTTCTTAAAAAATAAAAGAAAAAAATCAAATTTGGTAGCGCTCCAAGAGCAATCAGACTTCCTAAAGAATCATTTTTTGCAGATGCCTCAATAGTCTCTGCAAATGTGTATCCTTTCCCACTTAGTGTAGAAAAAATCAATATACATACTATAAAACCTAAACAGTTAATAAGCAAACCAATTGTAAGCCCTACAGTAATTTCTTTTTTAATCATTTAACGACCAGTTGTTTAGTTCTTGAATAAAGTGATGAGCAGTAAGATCAAATTGAGTAGGTACAATAGAAATGTAACCATTATGCAAGGCCCACTCATCAGTGTCTTCTCCTTTGTCTTCATTAATAAACTTGCCAGAAAGCCAGTAATAATCCCGACCCATAGGATTTGTTCTTTTGTCAAATTCTTCTACCCAATGTGCATTTGCCTGACGACAAATTTTTACCCCTTTTATTTCTGTTGAAGCTAGTTTTGGGATATTAACATTAAGTACAACTCCTTTTGGCAACCCATTTTTTAGTACATTTTTTACAATTGCTTTTACATATTTTTTTGAAGGCTCAAAATTAGCGTCCATAGCATAATCAAGCAAAGAAAACCCTATAGCAGGAATGCCTTCAATTCCGGCCTCTACAGCAGCACTCATAGTACCAGAGTAAATAACATTAATAGCAGAATTAGACCCATGGTTTATTCCGCTTACACATAAATCAGGTTTTCTGTCAAGAATTTCACGAGAAGCCATTTTAACACAATCAACAGGGGTGCCAGAACAACTAAACTCTTTTTGAGGTGCACTTTTATCAATTATAACAGGATCGCAATATAATGTACTATTAATTGTAATGGCATGCCCCATACCACTTTGCGGACTATCAGGGGCAACTACAACAACATCACCTATTTCATTCATAACCTCTATTAGGGTACGAATCCCAGGAGCAGTTATACCATCATCATTAGTAACCAAAATAAGAGGCTTTTTTTGTGTCATATTCCCGATTTTTATAATGTAAAAATACATTTTTTTATACTACAAGAGTTATGACTAAAAAACAATATATGTCAAAATATACTCAATTATGGCTTTATCAGACTATTATAAAACAACAAATATATAATGACTTAAATTTTTGCTCTAAAAACAGAGAGAGAAATAATATTAGCTCATTTAAGAAAAATTTAGTAATATTACCTGTTATTGGTGCGATTTTTAATGTATTTTGCCGTAAATTCCCTAAATTAAATGAGCATATGAAAAAGAGTTTTTTGGCATTGATGCTTGCTGTTATCGTTTCGGCAGCTTCTTGCAGTTTTACTACCAAAGTTGAAAACGATCCGGATAAAGACAAATTATTAATAGATTTAATAAGCTATGTTTTGGGTAAGGGTCATTATGACGCAAAAGATATTGATGATGATTTTTCCAGGGAAGTCTTTACAGATTATATTGATGCTTTGGATCCGCTAAAGCGTTATTTTTATCAAAGCGATATAGAAGAGTTTAAAAATTATGAAAAACTTATCGATGATGAAATCAGAAATAAGGAAATAACTTTTTTTAATTTAACGTATGAACGACTTCAACAAAGAATGGCAGAGGCAAGAACTTTACATAAAGAGATCTTAGAAAAACCATTCAATTTTGAGAAAGACGAAAGTATAGATACAGACTACGAAAATTTATCTTATGTGACCAATAAAAAAGAAATGAAGGATCGCTGGAGGTTACAGCTCAAATTTAATGCATTGTCCAGTTATTATGATAAAGTAGAAGAACAAATAGAC
The DNA here is from genome assembly GCF_977115655.1 of Aquimarina sp. Classification (NCBI taxonomy): domain Bacteria; kingdom Pseudomonadati; phylum Bacteroidota; class Flavobacteriia; order Flavobacteriales; family Flavobacteriaceae; genus Aquimarina; species Aquimarina sp. The sequence continues at coordinate 19,192 of NZ_CDSBKO010000035.1, read as the reverse complement.
TCTGTAACCAAAAACAGCAATTATAAAAGAAAAACTTCTGTCATTTTAGAAGAAGAAGCCAGAGATATAACCAAAACATCTTTAAAAGAGTATTTTGAATTTGCCGATGATTTAGAACGAAAAGACTGGTTTTCTATTTATATCAACTCTATAGTAGAAGAATTTGATCCACATACCTATTATTTTGCTCCGCAAGATAAAGACAGATTCGACATTGCTATGTCTGGAAAACTAGAAGGAATTGGAGCAAGATTACAAAAGAAAAACGATAATGTAAAGATAGTAGAAGTTATTTCGGGAGGACCTGCATGGAGAGGAAATCAGATAGAAGTCGGGGATCTTATCATGAAAGTTAAACAAGAAGACGAAGCAGAGCCTGTAAGTGTGGTAGGGATGCGATTGGATGATGCCGTAAGCTTAATTAAAGGCCCTAAAGGAACTAAGGTTTCCTTGACAGTTAAAAAAGTAGATGGAACTACAGAAGTAGTAAATATTGTAAGAGACGTTGTTGAATTAGAAGAAACTTATGCAAAATCCTCTATAGTCAAAAAAGAAGATAAAACTTTTGGTATTGTTAACTTACCAAAATTTTACTTTAACATGCAGGATTATAATCAACGTAATGCCGCAAAAGATGTAAAGCAAGAAATTGTTCGTCTTAAAGAGCAGGATATGGATGGTTTGGTAATAGATCTAAGAGATAATGGAGGTGGGTCTTTACAAACTGTAGTGGATATTGCAGGATTGTTTATAGAAAAAGGACCCATAGTACAAGTTAGGACAAAAGGAGAATCTCCCGAGGTTTTGAGTGATAAGGATAGAAATATATTATGGGATGGACCATTAGTAATATTGGTGAATGAATTGTCGGCTTCAGCTTCAGAAATCTTGGCAGCGGCAATGCAAGATTATAAAAGAGCTATTATTATAGGTAGTAAGCAAACCTATGGCAAGGGAACAGTTCAAAACGTAATGGATCTTAATAGATGGATGCGTAGCAATGATTTTGGAGATCTTGGAGCATTAAAACTAACTACACAAAAATTTTACAGAGTTAATGGTGGCTCTACCCAGTTAGAGGGGGTGAAAAGTGATGTTGTAGTGCCGGATCGTTACAGTTATATAGATATAGGAGAGAAAGATCAGGAAAATCCATTGCCCTGGGATAAAATACCTGCAGCAGATTATGCTATTTGGGACGGCTATATTGATTTTAATCAAACAATCAACAATAGCAAGGAAAGAATGTCTAAAAACAACCAGTTAAAGTTGATAGACGAAAATGCAAGATGGGTTAGAGAAAAAAGAGACGTTAACAGATATTCTTTACAGTTTAATAAATATAAAGAAAACATAGAGCTCAATGAAGAACAAGCAAAACGTTTTGATGAGATCAATAAATACAAAACCAATCTAACTTTCGAATCGTTGCCTTATGAGGCAGAATTAATGAAAAAAGATTCGATTTTGGAAGAAAAAAGAAAAAGATGGCATGAGAGTCTTAGTAAAGATGTTTATGTTGAAGAAGCTATAAGTGTGCTAGAAGATTTGAAGATAAACAACATCAGAAAATCTAAAAATCCACTTACCGTAAAGAACTAATATGTGTTAATAACAAAAGCAAAGTCAAACTCTTTAAGCACAATAGCGCTCCAAAAATTCAGAAAGAATTTTTGGGGCGTTTTGAGTTTTTATTTTATTGTTTTTTGTGCATTTATAGCAATATTTTCCTATGCTTTGGCTCCGGATAATTCTCAAAATGCAAATCAAATGCACTTGTCTATACATTCTAAACCGCCAGGGTTTAAAGTACAAATGTTAACCATCCCGTCGCAGGATATTTCAGAACAATCTTTTCTTAATAAAATATTCTTTGGAGAAAAAAACACAGAAACTGAGATCCCAATAGACCAATATACTATAAAAGATGGTGTTTTGAAGGTATCGCCATATAGCGAAGGGGAAATAATAGAATTGTCAAAAAATATAAAATTAGAACGTTTTCCCAAGGGATTAACCAAAGACCAGATAATAAGCACATATATCAAAACCCAAACATTTATATTAGGTACAGATAAATATGGCAGGGATTTGTTAAGCAGGATGTTGGTTGGGATTCGTATTTCTTTTTCTATTGGTTTTGTAGCAGTATTGATCTCTTTAATTTTAGGAATATCTCTAGGCGCAATTGCAGGATATTTTGGAGGAAAAACAGACGCGGTAATTATGTGGCTAATTAATGTTACATGGTCCATACCAACATTGTTGTTGGTCATTGCAATAACTTTGGCTTTAGGCAAAGGTTTTTGGCAGGTTTTTATTGCGGTAGGATTGACTATGTGGGTAGAAGTAGCAAGAGTAGTTAGGGGGCAGGTATTGGGCGTTAAACAAATGCAATATGTTACCGCAGCACGTGCAATGGGGTTTACAAATTTTAGAATCATTACAAAACATATTTTACCCAATAGTTTAGCACCGGTAATCGTGATTTCTGCAGCAAATTTTGCAGGAGCGATTCTTATAGAAAGTGGTCTCAGTTTTTTAGGAATAGGAGCACAGCCGCCTATGCCAAGTTGGGGAGCAATGATTAAAGATCATTATTCTTATATTATTTTAGGTAAGGCCTATCTTGCAGTTATCCCGGGATTAGGGATTATGAGTTTGGTAATGGCATTTATGCTAATAGGTAATGCGCTGCGAGATGCGTTGGACGTGAAAGGATGATATATTATTATATAAACTCAAGAGGTCTGAAAAGTAATTTTTGATAAAATTTAGTTGAAATATTCATAATAATTTATCAAAAAACTCTTTGTTTCTTTCAGTAAGACCTTCTTTAGAACTAGTTTTTTGAAAAATTTACAATAAAAAAGAGGGTGTTTGACTTTTTAGACACCCTCTTTTGGTTTTTCAATTAAAGAATTTAAAAACAAGGAGGTCCTTGCACCCAAGTGGTTCCGTTGTGATAGCAACAGCTTACAGCAGGTACACAACCATCTCTTTTAACAAAAACGAGAGGTGTTTTGCCGCCATTCAAATGTTTTTGTTGTTCTTTAGAAATAGGTGTTGCATTTTTTAGTTTCGAAATTGGTTTCATAATATTTGGTTTTAAGGTGAATATTCTTTCGTTTATGTTTTATGCTTCTATTGGATCTTGCTCTTCAGGAATAATATTGGTGTTTTTTTCTACCAGTACACTCATAAAATGAAAAAATTCGTCATACCCATATTTTTGAGGGTATATAGTGTTGCCGATTATTGAGGTTGGTGTATAATAAAGATGATTTGCCTTTATCCACTCAGTCTGTTTTTTTAGAATATCCAGATTATTTGTATCGTTTTGAGGAAGTCCGTATTTTTTTATCCATCTGCTATGTGTTTTATCGGTAAACCAATCTGTATACACATCTATAAATTTGTCGGTACCTTGTTTGTGATATATTTCCAAAAGCCTTAGAGCTACCTGTGTTGATTTATTGTTAAAATCATCTTTGACACTTAATCGAATAACTATTTGTAACTGGTCCCCCATAGACTTAATAACACGGGCATAAGCTTTAAATGCTTTTTTACAATGACCACACATAGGATTAGTAACACTGGTAATTTTAAAAGCAGCATTAGGGTTTCCCAATATAATTTCGTTTGGGATAGGTGTGGTTTCTTTTACCTTTTCAGAAATATTCATTAAATAGGAATATATTTCCTCATCTCTTTTAAACTGGTTTAATTTTAAATTTTCAGCTTTAAATAAATTGTTGTCTTTTATTTTTTCTTTAGTAAACAAATATGCTAGTGTAAATAAAGATGAAATCGTTATAAAAGAAGCAATGGTTTTGGAGATGTCTGTATCAAAAGGAAAATTTAATATAGCAATGCCAGCTAATGCTAGCGAAATGGATCCTATAGCCAAACAGATCACACACCATTTTTTAATTATAAATGCTTGAGAGTATATAGAGTATATAATAAATGGAATTCCAGCTAAAGAAAGTATTAAAAGGATGTTGTTGTGTCCATAAAATATCTGATATAATGTGATAGAGCCAAAAAAAGCCATTCCTGCATCTGCTAAAGAAAAATTCTTGAAAAGGATGCCGCTATTGTTGTTGATAACATCCCCGCAGTTTGTATTTCCTATAGAGGTGCAAAACTGGTGTATGGTTTGCGATTGTATTCCTAGGCTTTCCCGAACCGCAAAAAAACTAAAAATAACTCCTGCACAGGATAATATCATAAAAAAAAATTGAGTAATATCCCATGGTTTTTCTATAAGCATAAAAATTACACCAATAAAAAGCCCTGTTAATAGTATATTTTGTACAATCGATGTATTAGTGGCAACATTGCCTTTTGTATTGTATTCTACTGCGATAACTTTAGGAACCCATATTTCTTTAAATTCATTAAATGTGAATTTCTTTTTTTTTAAGCTGGAGTGCTTAAGCTCTATGTGATTGCTTTTTTTGTTTACCGTTACTATTTCTTCTATGCTGTCTGTTTTTACCAAAGAAATAAAACTGTCCGGAAGCTGATCTAAAGCTTCAACAGGGATTTCTACTGCAATGTTGTCAATATCAAAATAATCTAAGGTGTCTGTAATCGATTGAAAACTAGGGTAATTTGGATGTATTTGTAACTGTAACTCTAAGTCTTTTTTGTTGTAATTCCTTATTTTGTTTTGAATCAAAACATTTTCTACAATTTTCTCGATAGTATTATCCATTTTTACTTTGATTAGAGGTGCTCGTATATTACACGTTTATTTTTTAGATAAAATTTGTTTCAGAGGTATAATGTATTTTAACTTTGAAATCATGCGCATAGAAATTGAATTTATTTTTTAGGCATTCAAGGTAAAAAAAATCTGAGTATAGCCGTATTTACGGTTATATTTTTTAACGAAGAACAGATGAAAAATAAATAAATTATTATATTGCTATTTCAAAGTTAAAAATTTTAATGGATATAATTTTAAGGATTAAACATATAAATAGAAAGCTTTATGTGTAATAATTTTAAAGATATATTGTTAAGTAGAGGGATATAAAATATCCCTCTACTTAATATAAATTATATTAACTCTGGTTTATAAAAGCATTAATAGAATTATATTTTGATTTAAAACAAACTATTAAGGTTTATTAACCTGTTGTTTTTTTCTTTTTTCAATGATCTATCTGTTCATGATGGAACGAAAAATTTATCATCTACCATACCCGTCATACTCACAATCATAAAAACATCTGGTGCCATCACCCCCAAGTTGAACAGCATAGGCACAATCTTGTTGAGCTTGTTGAGATCCAGAGGATCCCGAACTATACCCACCAAAATCGGATGTAATTTTTTTGCCTTCTCTAACTATAGTAATGCGACAAGTCTGTCCGCTGCCGCCACTAACTTCACTTTGTTGCTTTTTGTTGAGTGGGGTCACTCCTTTTAAAATTAAAATGTTACTTAGCATAATATAAAAATTTAATGATTATTCTTTGATTTTTCAAAACTCCTTAGGGTTATACTTTATTTATAGGGTACACTTAGTATTGTTACTGTGTTCTCTTTATAAAATATAGTTCCTCTTGTTTTGCTTTGTTACCCAAGAAAATTCAATATTTTTTTAAGCTCATTTTAATAAGGAAATGAGATTGTTATCATGCATATAAAATAGCAAGTATGATATGTGATATCTAATCAATAAAAATAGTACGGGGGATATAAAATACCCCCGTAACTATGTATAATAAGGTTTTTATTATTCAGGACAATCTTCTGGTGTTCCTCCGTTACAAAGATCACAACAAGGAACGAAATCAACAAATCCAGTAATAGGATCGAAGCAAACTCCAATTATTTCGCAATTTCCTGATCCGCCATTTATAGAGGCTTTTTGTTTTCTGTCTAAAGATTTAACTCCGGTTTGATTTAAAATGTTTTTTAACATAACTAATAGGTTTTTATGAATAAAGTACCTTGAACTTTTAAAGACACCCAAGGCTTGTGTCTATGCCTTTTTGCAAAGGATAAACGTATCTGTTTGTGTATTGGGGTTTAGATATGGGTAGAATATTTATGCAAAAACATAATATCCTAAAATAATCCATTGCAATTTTGACAATATTTACTACAAATATGACAACTTGTTTATGGATTAATTTTAGAAATATTAAGATGACTTGTGTGAAGCCTTAATAAAGTATTAATTAATTTTTTACAAAGCCTTAACTAATTAATAATCTTTTATATAAACAAATATAAAATATTAAACAGTATATAGAACGAGATATAGCCTCGTATTTTTTGAGGTTAAACCGTAGTTTTTGTAAAAACAAAAGGTTTATACTTGTCAATTCTTGTTTTTAACATAAAATCACAATTCATTATCGAGGGTTTTTGCCCTTTGGGGGATGCTTCAAAAAATATATTTTGTTCTGGGTAAATCATACTTTGAGGATTTTTCCCAAGGTTGTTGGTTTGAAAGTTAGTTTATCTGGGAGTCTTGTGTTGTCTTAATATTTTAATACTTTCGCAACGGTATTTTTAATTAAGGTGTAGTCAAAAATGAATAAAAGAAAATATATATATCCAATATTAATAATCATAATAACAATAGGGTTTTATTACTTTGATGGGTATCTTGATAATGAGAACATATATTCTAATGAAAAAAGAAAAGATCCGGATAGTTTTGGGTTCTTCTATTTGCCTACATCAACTACAGGGGCTATAGTAATACATGATAACTATTCATTATCATACTCAGAAAAACATGAGCAGGCAGAGTGGGTGGCTTATGAGCTTAAAAAAGAACATTTGTCTAAAAATGAATTTAAAAGACCTTACTTTGAAGAAGATAAAAAAGTGAAAACCTCTTCTGCAGATTGGCGTAATTATAAAAATTCTGGTTATGACAAAGGACATTTATGCCCAGCTGGAGATAGAAGATTTGCACTTCAAGCCTTTGAAGAAACATTTTTAACTTCTAATATTGTTCCCCAAAAACATGATTTTAATAGTGGTGTTTGGAATGATCTGGAGCAAAAAATCAGATATTGGGCAAAGATATATGATGGAGTTTATGTAATTACTGGAGGAATATTATCTAATAATCTTCCTACAATAGGGTATGAGCATGTAGCAGTGCCAAAACAATTTTATAAAATAATATTGAACAACTCTTCTGATAGCCCAAAAATGATAGCATTTTTATTGCCACATGAAGATTCTGATACATCACTAAAAAAGTTTGTTGTAGCAGTAGACGAGATCGAAAAATTAACAGGAATTGATTTTTTTGAAAAACTAGACGATAAACTAGAAGATAAATTAGAATCTTCTTCTTCTGTAAAAGAATGGAAATTTTAATATTGAAAACTCTATTTAAGGTTACCACTCATTAACTCGATTTGCATCTAGTTTGATAAATATAAAAAGTAAAACGGTAAATCCCCAAAGTCCGGAACCTCCATAACTAAAAAAAGGTAAAGGAATACCTATGGTAGGCATAAGTCCGGTTACCATACCTATATTAATTGCAAAGTGAATAAATAAAATACCGATAACACTATAGCCATATACCCTGCTAAACTGTGATTTTTGTCTTTCTGCAAGATGAATAAGCCGTATTAATAGTAGCATAAATAAAATTATGATTAAGGATGCTCCAAGAAAACCCCATTCTTCTCCAACAGTGCTGAATATATAATCCGTATGTTGTTCTGGTACAAAGCCACCTTTGGTTTGTGTTCCTTCTTTCCAACCTTTGCCAGTCCAACCACCACTACCAATTGCAATTTCACTTTGATTTGTATTATATCCTATTCCTTTAGTATCTATTTCTTTACCAAGAACAATATTAAACCTGTCCCTGTGTCTTTGCTCAAATACATTATTAAAAATATAATTTACAGAAAAACAAAACCCTGTAATAACAATAATGGTTAAGATATATCTGGAATATTTAGGTTTTCGTTTTCTGTTTTTAATTAATATTAATAGCATAATCATTGCTATTGCGAGCACTACCCATAATGGATTAAAAAGCAATGTAAATATAAATAATACCGCAGCAGAGGCCCCAACAATAAGATATATTGCAGCTAAACCCTCTCTGTATAACGGAAAGAAAAAAGCAGCATATACCAAGGCACTCCCGGGATCGGGTTGGGGCATTATAATTATAGCGGGTATTACAATAATCAAGAATGCTCTTACCTGGTGCCCAAGTAGTTTGATATTGGTTTGCATATCGCTTAAGTATTTTGCTAAAGCTAAAGCCGTGCAAGCTTTTGCAAACTCAGATGGTTGTAATCCTACAGGACCAAAAGTGTACCATGAAGTAGCTCCGTTTACATTTTTACCAAATACAAATAACCCAAGTAGAGATAATAAAGATATAACATAGATTAGCCCTGCAAAACGTTCATAAAACTTTACTTCGATTGCCTGAGTTATGATAATTAAAATAATACTAAATAAAATCCAGTACCCTTGTTTTATATATACCAATGAAAAATCTGTCAAAGAGAAAGTTTCGTTTTGGTAGGATGCAGAATAAATATTTCCCCACCCAAAACCAACAAGTAATAAAAATAATAAGACTGTTGTCCAGTCTATAGCAGCAACGCTGGATTTTGCCATTAGTAATTAATTTTAAAAGGTTCGCCACTGTAGGGTTTGGCATATTCTTCTTCAAGGCTATGTGTTAGCAGCCAATCTTCCAGATCTGTTCTGGAAATGCTGCCTCTTAAATGTTGTTCTATCATTAAGGATGCAATTTTTCCTGCATATCGAGAACCCCAATACCCGTTTTCTATGAATACCGCAATAGCAATTTTTGGATTGTCTTTTGGAGCAAAGGCTATAAATACAGAATGGTCGGTAAGTTGTGTTTTAACCCCATTAATCTTAGTAAAGTTTTCTGCGGTTCCTGTTTTTCCGCAAATATCTATTCCTTTAACTTGCAAAGAACTGGCTGTTCCTTGTGTGTATACCTGGTGCATTCCTTCTACTACAGGTTCAAAGTACTCTTTGTTTATAGTAGTAACTTTAGGAATAGTATAGTTTTCATTTTCTATTGATCGACCATCAATAGCTTTAATAACATGTGGAGTAAAATAATGGCCCCTGTTTGCTATTGCAGCAGTCATATTTGCTAATTGTATAGGGGTTGCCAAAACCTCTCCTTGACCAATAGCATTGGATATGGTAGCTGTAGCATACCATTTATAGGTAGGGTATCGATAAACTGTATTATAATATTCTGCGGTTGGGACCTTGCCTTTTTTACCAGTTGGTAAGTCATATCCTAAGTAATTTCCTAGGCCAAAGCTTTCTACATGTTTTCTCCACACTTCCATGCCTTCTTGTGGAGTGTTGTATTTTTCTATAATCCTTCTGTATACTGTTGCAAAATATGCATTGCAGGAGTTAGCGATACCAGGAATCATGTTTAGGGGGCTCCTGTGAGAGTGGCAACCAAGTTTTGTTCCGCCTTTTCCGTAGTAATACCCCATTCTGCACGAAACACCTTCTTTAGTGTCAATAACGTTTTCTTGTAGACCGATTAGTGCATTAATCGTTTTAAATGGAGACCCTGGCGGGTACTCTCCTTGTAAACCTCTATCATATAAAGGTTTGGCAATAGTATCATAATATAGTTTAGTGAAATTAGGAGATCTTTTTCTGCCAACTAACAATTCTGGCTTATAGGTAGGGGCAGTAACCAATGCTAATATTTCTCCTGTAGCAGGCTCCAGAGCTACAATACCACCTCGTTTATTTTGCATCAATTTTTGTCCGTATGCTTGTAACTTAGCATCCAGAGTTAAAGTAAGATCTTTACCATTAACGGGTAATGTATCAAATTTTCCTTCTTTATAAGGGCCTATATCTCTATTAAATCGATCTTTTTGGATACGTTTTACTCCTTTTATCCCTCTAAGTTGATTTTCGTATTCTTTTTCTACTCCATCAATACCTATAAGATCTCCAGAAATATAATAGGCATCTTTTTGTATTAAAGCATCATTTACTTCTCCAATATATCCTAAAACATTTGCTGCTCCTGTAGTTTGGTAATCTCTTAAAGAACGTTTTTGAATATAGAAACCTTCAAACTTTCGCATTTTTTCTTGCAGATAAGCATATTCATCTTTTGTTAATTGGGGAACTACTATAGAAGGTACCCTGGGAGAATATATTCTCGCTTTTTTCAAGCTTTTTTTTAGATTGTCCTTACTTATATTAAGGATAGAACAAAACTCTAAAGTGTCAAAAGGCTTTAATTCTCTAGGAATAACCATAACGTCATAAGATGGTTGGTTGGTGACTAGTAATTTTCCATTTCTATCGTATATTGCTCCTCTTTGTGGATAATCATAAATTACTTTTATAGCATTGTCCTCTGATAAAGAGGCAAAAGAAGTATTATAAATCTGCAAGTAAAATAATCTGGTAATAAATACTATTCCAGTAGTAATAATAATTAGGTAGAACAGGAGCTTTCTCATGAATCATTTCTTCTAAACAATACCAAGGCCAACATCGTTATCACTATTGTAAATATACTGGAAAACAATACTTTTTTAGTAATTAACAGTATGTGGGAGAAGTTAAAAATTTCTAACGAAAAAAGTACAATATGATGCGTTAAAACCATTATTATTACATATAAAAACCGCTCTCCAAATTTAACATTGCTTAGTTTTACAGTTTGAAACTCATAACTAAGTCCAAAAACGGATCGTAGTGCAATTGGCCTAAAAAAAGCAATAATAGTAGATGCTGCTGCATGAACCCCTCCGGAGTCTCCAAACATATCTATAATCAACCCCAGTATAAAGCTTATTGTTAAAAAAAGGCTTCTGTTTATATTGATTGGGGCAAGCAAAATAAAAATAATATAAATATATGGGTTTAAGTATCCTAAAAAGTTAATATGATTTAAAATAATTACCTGAAGCAAAATCAAAATAATGAATCTAACAATATGTAATAATGTGTCTTTATTCATGAATTTAATTTTCTAAACTTTTAATCTCATCGATGTCCCTGCTTTTTATTGCATAAACAAATCCAATATCAGACATGTCATTAAATAGTTTAACATCTATTAAGTAATAGCTTTTGTTTTGATTTAATGTATAACTGACAATGGTTCCTATTCCTATTCCTTTTGGGAAAATAGTAGAACGACCGTTGGTAATAATAGTATCCCCTTCTTTTATAATTGCCTGTCGGGGTATCGTTTCTAGTTGAACAATATTAGGATCTTTACCATTCCAGAGTAAAGACCCGTATTGATTAGATTTTTTTAATCCTGCATTAATACGAGAATTGCTATTTAATATAGAAATTACTCTACTATAGTTTTTTGAAGTGTTTTCTACAATACCTACAATGCCTTTGTCTGTTATGACTCCCATGTCGGGAAAAACACTGTCTTTTTCGCCTTTATTTATAAGAATATAGTTGTCGATTTTGCTATAATCATTTTTGATTACCCTTGCTTTTGTGTAGGTGTAAGGCTTATTAAATGATACGGTATCTGTATATTTTGTAGAAACAGAATCAACTCCAAGGGCACTTAATTGATTGCGCAAATACTCGTTTTCTTCTAATAATCTCTTATTTTCGTTTTTTAAGCCAAAATAATCACTTATAGAGTGCCGCCAATTATATATTCCTCCTGTAAAAAAATTTGTAGAACTTACAAACTTGCTTTTGTGATAAGAGTGTGATTGTATGGTAAGAATTAACGAGATGGACAATAATATTAAAAATAGCAGAGAATGTTTATTCTTAATTAAAAAATTAATAATCTGCTGCATGGTTTAGAGTGTAATAATTTTTATTAAAATTTCACATAAATAATACTATACTAAAGCCGTACTTAGTATGCATTAAAGCAGGATAACGTAAAATCAGAAATTTAGGTATATTAAAAATCTATTTTTTTAATCCTATTTTATAAGTACGCTTTTATATCTATTTAGATTTTTAAGAGTAATTCCTGTGCCTCTTACTACTGCTCTTAAAGGATCTTCGGCAATATATACAGGCAAATCTGTTTTTTGCGATAAACGTTTGTCTAATCCTCGAAGCATAGAGCCTCCACCGGCAAGATAAATACCTGTATTGTATATGTCTGCGGCAAGTTCCGGAGGGGTCTGTGATAAGGTTTCCATTACAGCATCTTCAATACGCAATATAGATTTATCTAACGCTTTTGCCATTTCTCTGTACGAGATTTGAACTTGTTTAGGTTTTCCTGTAAGAAGGTCACGACCCTGAACATTCATTTCTTCCGGAGGTAATTCTAAATCTTCGGTAGCAGCACCTATTTGGATTTTTATTTTTTCTGCAGTGCGTTCTCCAACATATAAGTTGTGTTGTGTACGCATATAATAAATAATATCGTTTGTGAAAACATCTCCTGCAATTTTTACAGATTTGTCGCAAACTATTCCTCCAAGAGCAATAACGGCAATTTCTGTAGTACCCCCGCCTATATCTACAATCATATTTCCTTTAGGTTGCATGATATCTACTCCAATACCAATGGCTGCTGCCATAGGTTCATGAATAAGGTATACTTCTTTTCCGTTTACACGTTCTGCACTTTCTTTTACTGCCCGCATTTCTACTTCTGTAATTCCAGAAGGAATACAGATTACCATACGCAGGGCAGGAGCAAAGAGTTTTTTCTTTAGTGCAGGTATATCTTTGATAAACATGCTTATCATTTTCTCACTGGCATCAAAATCTGCGATAACACCATCTTTAAGTGGCCGGATGGTTTTTATGTTTTCATGAGTTTTTCCTTGCATCATAGCAGCTTCTTTTCCAACTGCAATAATTTTACCAGATATAATATCCCTGGCTACAATAGAGGGGCTATCCACTACTACTTTATCATTATGAATAATCAATGTGTTAGCGGTACCTAAATCTATTGCGATCTCTTCGGTAAAGAAGTCAAAAAATCCCATAAAAGTCAAAAAAAGGGGTTAAAATTCAGTAAATGTAATAAAATTAATGTTTAAAATGACGTGTTCCTGTAATTACCATTGCAATTCTGTATTGATCGCAATAATCTATACTTAATTGATCCTTGATAGAACCTCCCGGTTGAATCACGGCTTTAATGCCTGCATTTCCTGCAATCTCTACACAATCCGGGAATGGAAAAAAGGCATCACTGGCCATTACTGCTCCATTAAGATCAAAGTTAAATGATCTTGCTTTTTCTATAGAATGTTTTAAAGCATCTACTCTAGAGGTCTGTCCCGTACCACTTGCCAGTAATTGTTTTCCTTTTGCAAAAACTATGGTATTTGATTTGGTATGTTTGCAAATTTTTGACGCAAACAAAAGATCTTCAATCTGCTCTGCGGTAGGAGCTGTTTTTGTAGCAGTAATTAAATCTTCACCTGCATCGGTTTTAAGATCTTTATCTTGTACTAAATTTCCATTTAAACAAGATCTTATCTGGATTTTTGGTAAATCAATTTCTTTCTGAACTAAAAGAATTCTGTTTTTCTTTCCTTTTAATATTTCTACAGCTTCGGGGCTATAAGAAGGAGCAATTACTACCTCGCAAAATAACTTATGAATTTCTTCAGCAGTTGCTTTGTCAATCTCGGTATTACTAATCAAAATCCCTCCAAAAGCAGAGACAGGATCTCCTGCCAATGCATCTGTATAGGATTGAAGAACTGTTTCTCGTTGCGCCAAACCACAAGCATTATTATGCTTTAAAACTGCAAATGTTGGTGCTTCTCCTTTAAACTCGCTCATTAAGTTTACTGCAGCATCTACATCTAGCAAGTTGTTATAAGATAATTCTTTGCCATGTAATTTTGTGAACATGGCATCAAAATCACCAAAAAAGTATCCTTTTTGATGTGGATTTTCTCCATATCGTAATTCTTGTCCTTTGGTTTCACTTATTTTAAGAGAAGTAATATCTTGGCTAGTATTAAAATAATTAAAAATAGCAGAATCATAATGAGAAGATACATTAAAAGCTTTGGCTGCAAAGCGTTTACGATCTTCTAAAGTGATATTCCCGTTTCCTTGAGAAATTATCTCTAAAAACTCCTCATAGTCATTTACTGAGGACACACAGGTAACATCAGCAAAGTTTTTGGCAGCTGCTCTAATTAAAGAAATACCACCAATATCAATTTTTTCTATAATATCTTGCTCAGGAGCTCCAGATGCGACTGTTTTTTCAAAAGGATATAAGTCAACAATCACAATATCGATTTGCGGAATCTGGTATTGTTCAAGTTCTGCAACATCACTATCGTTATTTTGACGATTTAAGATTCCACCAAAAACTTTTGGATGTAGGGTCTTAACTCTTCCTCCTAGAATTGAAGGGTAAGAGGTTACATCTTCGACTGGCACCACATTAACGCCTAAATCTTTAATAAATTTTTCTGTCCCACCAGTAGAATATATAGTAACGTTAAGTTCGTCTAATTTTTTTACGATAGGTGCTAATCCGTCTTTGCTGAATACAGAAATCAGTGCAGATTTAGCAGTTTTTGTGTTGCTCATGAGAAAATTTAGTTATAAAATGCAAAAATAGCAATTTAGTATCCAATTAGACAACCAATTATGTGTAATTGTTTTTAATAAATTGTAACAAAAACACAAGGAAAACGTCCTATCTTTAAATAATTAAAAATCCAGTTTAAAAATAGGGCATGCTGATCTATCTTAGAGTACTTAAAGAGAGCTTTAATTTTGCCATTAATGCACTTAGAAATAATAAGCTACGAACATTCCTCTCGTTACTTGGTGTTACCATTGGTATTTTTTCAATAATAGGCGTCCTTGCAGCAGTGGATTCTTTAAAACAAGAAATTAAGGGCAGTCTTAGCTCCTTAGACAATAGTACTATTTATTTAATGCGCTTTTCTTTTGGACCAACAGATATTCCGCAATGGAAAAGAGAGCAGTTTCCTGATGTAACTTTTGAAGAATATCAATATGTTAACAGATCTATGCCAGATCTTAAGGCAGCTAGTTTTATCTTGAATGTAGCCCCGGAAACTATAAAATATCAGGAACAAAGTGTTAGCAATGTAGAGGTTGTTCCGGTTACCAGTGATTATTATGATATCGAAGAGCTACAAGTTGTAAAAGGGCGGTTTTATAATGAACAGGAATCTGTTGCAGGTGCTCCTGTTGTTGTTATAGGAGATGAAATAGCAAATAGTTTATTTGGCTCTGAGGATCCTGTTGGGAAAAAAGTACGCCTATACGGAAGAAAACTAACAGTAATTGGGGTGCTTAAAAAAGAAGGAGCAGGGATTTTTGGCAATAGCAAAGATACTATGGTTATTCTTCCGGTTAATTTGGTTAGAAGAATTTATGGGGATAATAATAAATCTTCCTTTCCGGCAATAATTATTAAACCAGAGCCCGATGTGGATGTGCCTGAGTTTATTGCGGTTTTGAAACAAAAACTGAGAACTTACCGTGGATTAAAACCAGACGAAGAGAATAATTTTTTTGTAAATCAATTACAGGGGTTTACTGATTTTATCGATAATATTACGAGTACTATGTCTACAATTGGTGGTGTAATCGGAATGTTTTCATTGCTGGTAGGGGGGTTTGGAATTGCTAATATTATGTTTGTAAGCGTAAAAGAACGTACAAATTTGATAGGCATACAAAAAGCTCTTGGAGCTAAAAAGAGATTTATATTATTTCAGTTTTTGTTTGAAGCAGTTATACTTTCGATTTTTGGAGGGTTAATAGGTCTTTTTTTAGTTTGGTTAATCTCTATGTTTGCCTCTCAGTTTACAGGGGATTTTGAGTTTGTGCTCTCTGGTTCTAATATGTTTTGGGGTATGTTTTCTTCAACTATAATCGGCCTTATTGCAGGGATTTTACCTGCAATATCAGCTTCTAAACTAGATCCTGTAGAAGCAATAAGAACAGGTATGTAAATCTTGCTTGCCTTTTAAAATAATCATTCTATGAGATTCCTTAGAGGATATTGATTTTAAAAATATGCCCTAATATTTTATGTAATACCATTTTAACTTTGAAATAGTGTGTATAGAAATTGAATCTGTTTTTTAAGTATTCAAGGCAAAAAACTTGTGCCAGACTTGATCTGGCATCAAGCATAGCTGTAGTTACGGTTATGTTTTTTAACGAAGAATAGATGAAAAAGAAATAATTTATTAGTGCTATTTCAAAGTTAAAATGGTATTATTAGGTTTTTGGGTAAAAAAACAGCGTACATGAAGTATTTCTTGATTTTCTGAGAATATTTGCAGAGCTTTAAAAGCAGTCAGGTAATTTTTGCAGTAACTTTTTTTAATCCCTAATTGAGAGTCTGATTCCCAAAGGCTTGCCCTGAAGTTGTAGATTCGAAAATGATGAAATATGCAGGAAAGTTATAAACTATATAAAAACCCTATATAATTTAATTGAGGGTGTCTGAAAAGTCAAAACACCCTCTTTTTTATTGTGAATACTTCAAAAAACCGATTCTAAAAGAAGATTTTACTGAAAGAATAAAGTTTTTTTAGAAAATACTACAAATAATTCGACTGAATTTTATCAAAAATTACTTTTTAGACAGCCTCATTGTAGATATATTTTTTTAATTCAATCTAAGTTTTAAGATAATCTCATGGGTACCATTGGTATATGTGTTTATATCTGTTGTAGTATACTCATACGCGTATCCTACTTTAAAAATATTTTCTACAAAACCCGCAGTAAAAAATATAGTTACACTTTCGTCTAACCGATAATTGGCTCCTAGCTCTATTCGTTCCTTATATAGTGCAGATGCTGTAAGATCCAGAGAAAACGGTGCCCCACTTACAACCTTACCAAGCGCAGAAGGACGAAACTTAAAATTTTCGCTAAGGTCAAATTCATAACCCCCACCCAAAAATATTTGAGTGTCATCTTTTGCCGATACAGGATTCAAGCCTTCTTTTTCATACCTGTTGTTAGACAAAAGCCCCGGTGCAGATAGTGAAACGTAGTATTTTTTGGCTTTAAGGTAAAATCCAACACCCACATTAGGATTAAATGTACTTATGTTTTCTGTAAACAAAGGATCATTTGCAATCCCCAGTTCATTAAGATCTATTTTTAAGAAAGATCCTCCTGCTTTAAGGCCTGCATGCAAGTCTGTCTCTTCAGTAATTTTTATCTTATAAGAGAAATCAGCATATAAATGAGTTTCTTCTAAAACAAAAACTTTATCATTTACTACAGTTAATCCAACTCCTATGTTTTCATCTACAGGAGAATTTATATTAAAATTAAGGGTCTCCGGACCATCTTCAACACCTGCCCATTGGCTTCTTACTGCAAATGTGGTTTCAAGACTACCATTAGTACCAGCATAAGCAGGGGTAATCACATTCATATTATATCGGTACATACTAAAATGCGGATCTTGTTGGGCATTAGCTGCAAAGGATATAATGAGGGCAAAAATTATATATTTTAAATACGTCATCTTACTTTTGTTTTGTTGATCTTTTTGGAAATAATATCTGGTAGTTTTTTTGTTTATGAGACTATCCATCATAACTTAATAGTTTATATAGATCCAGCCAGTTAATGGAGGAAATTCTTTACTGCCAGTTTCTAAAACATAATAATATGCCCCCACTGGTAATTTACCATTTCCAAAAACAGAATTACCATTAGAAACACCATCCCAGTTATTTTGATAATCTTTGGCTTCAAATATTTTTTTGCCTGATCTGTTAAATACTTGAATAGTATGATTAGGGAAGTTTTCAATTCCTTCTATTACCCAAGTGTCGTTTATGCCATCTCCATTTGGAGAAAAACCTTTGTTAAAAGCCAAGGGGTTTGCTACCGGAGTTGGGGTTAGGGTATTGATGCTAAAATTGATGGAATTTGTAGCTCCTGTTCCTTCATTTCCTGCAATATCAGTAAATCCTGCATTATTTAAAGAGATTATATTAGTATCACTTTGTATACCTTCTGTTGGCGTAAAAGTTGCTGTAAAGGTTATATTGCCATTCGTAGAATTTACTGCGGTTAATGTTCCGTTAGTAATGGTTAGATCTGTATTGTCAAAACCAGTTACTGCTTCAGAAAAAGTAATGGTAACTGTTGCTGTTTCTCCTGTTGTTAATTCGGTATCACTAATTTCTATAGTTACGGTAGGGATTACCATATCAATACTAAAATTAGGGGAGCTTGTTGTTCCTGTGCCAACATTACCAACACTATCTGTTATCCCGGTGTTATCAAGAATAATGACATTGGTATTGTCTTCTATATCGATTGTTGGTGTAAAGGTAGCTGTAAAAGTAATATTACCATCTGTAGATGTTAAGGTAGATAATGTTCCGTTAGGGATGGTTAGGTCTGTATTGTCAAAACCAGTAGCTACCTCAGAAAAAGTAATGGTTACGATAGCTGTTTCTCCTATGGTTAATGTATCATCACTTATAATTATGGTTGCTGTAGGGGGGATAGCTTTTTTGTTTTTGGTGTCTAAAGCTTCCGCTCCTGTGTTTCCAATAGGATCTGTAAGTGTAACACGAAGAGTAATAGTGCCATCACTTAATCCACTTAGATCTATGCCCGTTATTTGATCCGTAGCACTAACAATTGTTCCTGATCCTGTAACTGTTCCTGCACCTCCGGATGTACTAAAAGTATAATTATATGTAGTACCTGTTTCTGCTCCTGCAAAGGTAAAACTTACGGCATTATCATTAAATGAATTGATAGGGTTTTGATCTATCGTTACTGTGTATCCTGTTGGAGGAACAGCATCTACCAATACTGCGGTTGTTGCGCCTACACTATTTAATGTAGTGTTCAAATCATTTCCGGCAGTGTCTCTCAAAGTCCCGCCATTGGTGCTTAAGGCTCCTACTGTTATTCCATCGGTGTCAAGTTCTCCTGCTTGTACGGTATATCTAAACAACAATGCCGAGGTTCCGCTACCACTTTGATAAATAGCTTGTCTTGTAGTAGAGCCAATAGTAAGGCTTAATTGCGGAGTTCCCCCCGCGGTGTTTACCGTTACATTTTCGTTGGTATTAATAGTAAAGTCGAGGTTTTGCGCTGTTATATAGGTTGCGTTAGCAGGTACGATAACACTGGTTATGGTAGGGGCTACTGCATCTACCAATACAGCGGTGGTACTTCC
>NZ_CDSBKO010000034.1:0-62578 GCF_977115655.1 Aquimarina sp. | reverse complement strand
AATATTACAGGTTAAAAGTTTCATTTTCGGACACCGAGGTGTTTTTTATAAAAAAACATAAGCAGGGGTTCGTGGATATATTTGGTTTCGGGGTTTTGGGGCGGTACACAAAATTAATCTGGGTCGATTTGGTCTAACAACTCTAAGAACCGTAAACGACCAGTTACGGGGTTCTTGCTTTTTGGGGGATATTTTTTCAAAAAATCAAGGGTTATAGCTTCCAGATGGTTCCCTTTAAAAAAATCTTTAAGGTTCTCTTTGGTATACTCCATTAGCTTTAATTGCCAGGGCGTGATAAAATACATATACTCGCCAACCAAAAAATCAGGCAATAAGGTTTTGATCTTGTATATTTTGATATACCGGCAATGGTCGTACAGATAACAATATCCATAACCGTCTACTGCGCTGATATTATTTATGGAGTTGTTTTCTATCTGTTTTTTAATCTCTTCATATTGTATCGGGCTTTTAAAGTCCATAAGCATGGTTTCGATTTTTAAGAGGATATCATATATATCTATCTTTTCTAACCCATCCAATTGTTTAAAAACGTTCTGGATGATTGTGTCTTGGTGTGTTATCATTTTGGTGGTCAATAGTTATTAAGAGTTTACTGCATTACATATTTTTTATAGGTAGTAAAAAGACTTTTTACATGGTTTCTGGCATTTTCTTCTTTTTCCTTTTTGGTTTTCATATAGTACCATACAGCTGCATCGGCTGCATCGGTTGTATCTTTTGCCATAATGGTGATAGCGTTATATTCTTCTTTGGTAAGCAGCTTATATCCCTTGGGGCAGATCTGGGTAAATTGTGCAAAAACATCTTCTCCTTTAGCAGTTTCTATAAAAGAGGGGTGGATGGATTTATAGGTAAGCTCGTATTTGGTGTTTTTGTTACGCGACATATAGCTTTGTACCACCTCATTTGCGGTTTCCCTATTGGGGTAAATCCCAAAAACCCTGTCACCAGCATAGGTAATACCTTCAAAGCGGATCACTTCTTTTAAAAATACAGCTTCCAGATTTTTTTCTGGGGATTGCCCAAAACAGCTAATGGAAATAAAAAGCTGTAAGAAAAGGAACGGCAACAATGATTTTAGATTGCAAAGTGTTTTTTTTGTCATTTTACATTTAAAATTTTTGGGTTTTACATTTTCCCCAAAGGGAAGAGAGTTTTTACGGTACTCAACATCAAAAACACTTCGGGCTTCTGATTCTTTACATTTTTCCGTTTTTTATCCCGATCATATACCCAAGGATAAGCCCTAAGACCAGAATAGTTATATTTATTAATATGTCTAAAACAATGGTTTCCATTTTTATTTTAGTATTTTTACAAAGAGATTCGGGTACTTTGGCAACCGACCGATGGAATTAAGCAAGCTTCCTGAAAGAAAGCAAAACACTTCCCCAAGAGCCGAGCTTTTTTATATCAGGTACTTACTTACGAGTTGCCTCCATACCCATGTAATCCCTGTTTTACTGCTTGTTTTTCGCATTCCAATACTTCTATTTTTTTAATTTTTCACGGATTATAGTAAGGACAACCCCAATAATAAACCCCATAAAAAGCTATAACAGTAGTGCATGTTTGTTTTTCATTTTTTTAAGTACTACTTTAATACACTTAATTTTAGTAAAAGGCTGCGGGGGCAATCCTTAAGCAAGGGGCTTTAACACAAACTCAACTTACAAAAAGCTTTAGACCACCCCCGCGATTCCTTTTACCTCACCTGTTTTGAAAATGCGTTTACTTGTTTAAGGGTAATGTATGAGTTGGCATAACGACAATTGGATGAAAACATAGTGCTTCTCCTTGTGTTATACTATCTAATGCTAATGGGGATTTACGAATGGTATTTGCTACATCAAAGGCGGTTTGCCCTTGTTTACGGCAATCTTTGATCCAGTTACGTAACAAAATCGCGTAGCTTTTATATTGGTCTATAGAGTAATTAAAGTGCCATTGCTCTATATGCAATAGTTTAAGTACCTGCGCTTCAAAAATCCTGCTGTCTTTTTCTGGGCTTGATTTTACAATTGTTTTCATGTTTTCAATTTATTTGGGTTATCGATATATTTTTTATGTTAATACAGGAGCAATTGGATTGCCATTAGTTTACTACTCCTGTTTTGATTTTTTTATTTGGAGTAAAATTATTTTACACCATAGAGTTTTTTAGTTTAAAAAAAATTATAGACTAAGTCTTCAATACACTATATGGTATTTTTCATAATTATTCTGTATTTATATTTCATCTATGTAGTTATAAACTATATTTTTAATCATATTGTCTATCGTTTCAATTCTATGATCTGTCATTTTACGTTCATACTTTATGAATTTATGAATAGTACCTTTAGGAAACTGTAACTTAGTTTCAAGTCCCGTAATATTTAAGATTTTTTGATTTTCAATTAACCAACTCTCTACTCGTTTTCTTTTTATATCTTTTTTTCCCATTTTTTATCTCATAATCTTTATAAACTATCTACTTGATTAGTTAAAAGCTAACCAAATTGATTTTGAGAAACTAAGCGGGGTGTTTTCTCTAATGTTAGACTTAATTATAAATATAATACGCGCAATTTTCTCGTATAAAAATCTATCGTAATTTAAAATGTGTTTTTAAAATAAGTATCTTTACGAATATCGCTATTCAAATATACGTAAAAATTGCGTATTTATAAAGAAAAATAACTAAATAAACGCTAAAATCACGTATTTTAACACAAATGAATGCCAAGGAACTAAAAGAAATAAGAAAAAAATTAGGGTTAACACAAGCTGCATTAGCTGAGATTATTGATGTAGGTACAAGAACGGTTCAAGCGTGGGAATATAATGACCAAAAAGTACCTAAGACTGTTGGTGTATTTTTAAGACAGAAACTAGCAGAAAGTATATTAAATAAAAGTAAAAATGCAGTTATAGCGATGGATGTTTCTGATAAAGATAAATTAACATTAGAAGAAATGGCAATATTTTGTTTAGGGCATCAAGATGAATACGAAAAAATACCAAGTGTTAAGTTATTTATTGATTTTCATCGAAATCAAGCTAAAGCCGAATTATTAGAAAAACATATAATTTTAAATAGTAAAAAAAGAGATTAATTAAAGTGTTTTAGTATCGTACAACAATTCGTTTAATTCTTCTTGACTGAATTTTATTCCTAGTTCTTGCAGTATTAGAATTTTATTTAGTTTCTTGATCTTCTTTTGAATTTTCATGTTTTTTTCTAAGAAAAATTTTTCGATTTTTGGTAATCGTTTTTCGAATATGATAATTTCTTGATCAGAATTTGATTCATCTTGATAATGATTTATAAGTAAAAAAAACTTATCTATGGCATTGTCTATATTAATATCATTTTTAAGTAGTTTCTTTTTTAAATCTATAATTTCTATTAATAAATCTCTCTTCATCGCACCTCAATTTTACTTTCTTCTAATACTTTTGATTTTAATATTTCTAAAACATCTTTAGCTTCTGCAATGAATTGTTCATCATTGCCTTTTCGCATATTTAGTAAAACAATAATTTTTTTTATAAAGAAAACAAGCACAATAAAAATAACACAAAAACCTATTGCAAAAAGATGCCCAATTGCACTTTCTGAATAACTTGGTCCAAAAATCCAGAGTATTTGGAGAGCATAGCAATATATTGCTATGAGGAAAGAAAATTTTAGCGGTTTAAAATACATCCCTAAAATCATCAAAATAGGCGCTACACTTTGTGTAAACGCCCATAGAAAATTACTGAAATTAGAGAATCCGAAAGTTAAATCACTTTCAAAATTTAGATAAACCAATAACTTGTCTAAATATAATAACCCTCCAGACAAAGAGATAAAAATAGTGCCAATTATCCTAGCTCGGAATGATACTTTTTCTTCGGTTATAATATTAGTTACCCGATTCGCTAATATTTGAATTTTGTGTGCCAGGTCTATCAATACCTTTATCGGCTCCTTTGGTTTCAATTTCATAAATTTCATCATTAGAATCTGGGGTATCACAATTTGTAAAAATCATTATGGATAAAAATAGAAAAAGAATACGAAATACTGATAAATTAATTTTCATAATATAAATTTTAAAGTTTTATATATTGTTAAAATAAAGTCAATTTATTAATTAACTCATTGATTTACAATTCAAAACTAAGGAATTAATAGTTGAAAATATATAGTGAATTTCAAATATTTTGGATGTACTTTTGCCCTCTTTTTGAACGGATTTTACTGTTTTTTAATCCAAATATTCCCCAAAAATTAAGGCAAAAACACTAGCTATAAAAAAAATAAATATAAAACGTTAAAAATGAATATATAACACTGTGAATCAAAACCTTAAATACGCTATGGTAATACCGTAAAATAATTAGAATTGTTTTTTCATGACTCTATTTTTTTATGGAAAACCGTAAGCTTAGTCTCAATTTTTCTTGTCTTTCCATAACAATCAATATCTCTCATCTACCAACCATTTTATGGATCATTTCCTGAATCATTTTTTCTCTTCTGGTTTTCGGTTTTTTTGCCATAAGAGGGTTTTGCCTATTGGTTGGTATCTTTTTTTCTCCAGACAGGTAGCCAAAAAATGATAAGAATTGTTTGGTAAATAGCTTTGTTTTTTTAATTACTTAGATGTATTTTGAAATAAAAATGAACGCGTTAATTTGTAATTATCTATAGATATTAACCAAAAAAGTGGCAAAGCTTGTTTGGCTAATATAAACGGAGAACTCTAATAGATTAAAAGCAACCAAAGAGATTATATTTTAGGTTTGATATGAATATCTATCCTTATTGGATAACAAAACAAACCTAAAATACGGAGTAATTTTTAAATAAAAGAACATCTTTAACAAAGAATCAAAGTGCTAAAACTTTGGTTTATTAGTCGAATTATTACATAATTTATGTTCTGTATTTGTGCTTTTTATTTATAAATACTTGATTATTAAATATAATTATTTTCTTTTACGGTAAATTCAAAGTATAATTGGTATTAATATGAAATGGCATAAAATATTTATAAAGGAAAAAATCGAAGTTCAAGGCAAAAAACGCAGTCATAGCAGAGCTATGACGAGTATTTTTAACGTAGTAATTCGATTTTTTACTATAAAGATTAATGTTATTTTATGTTGATTTATCTATAACTCATCTAATACCAATTACACTTTGAATTTACCGCAATAAAACACCCTTTTTTCCTTTCTATTTCATCATAAAATGAAATCGTAACTAAGGCTATGTTTTAATTTTCTAATTCATAAAAAGAAAAAAATCATTATTTCCTTTTACGGTAAATTCAAAATATAATTGGTATAATTATATCATAAATAGCATGATCTTTACCTTTTTCTATTGCCCAGCCTACATTACCGTAGTCAAAATGCCAATATTCTTTCATATCACACACAAAATCCTCGTTTTCAAATAGATCAATAAGTAATTTTCTATTTTCTTTAGCTTCCTGGCTAATTGCTGGATGATAAGGATAACATTTTTTATTGAGATCGATTTTATATCCATTATTAGTTCCAAAATTTAGGACTTGATCCTTTTTCTTATCATATATCAATGCATCTATTGCTCCACCAGTAGAGTGTGTTGACTTTTTTTCGGGAGCTATGTAATAAGAAACAATTTCATTTATCTCCTTCACTTTTTTATTAGGATATTTCTTTTGCATGCCAAAAACGGTAAGTTCCCATAATAATCTTTGATGCTCAAAAGATCTCCATGAAGAACGTATTACTAAAGTTTTATCATTTTGTTCTAGATGATTGCTAATTCTCTCGATTTTTTCTACTAATTCTTCTCGTACCATATACTTATATCCCTTTATAATAGAAGGTTCATAAATTAAATGTATACCAGTATCTTTAAGACTAACTAAGGGAGATCCATTGTCTTTAATAAAGAATTTTTTTTCGAGTTTTTTATGTAAAATATCTTGAGATTCTACTTGATCACAGTATTCCTTCGAGTTCATAAGAAACAATATTTATTTTTTCAACATAAGGAGAGGTCATTGCAGATAGTAATGCAGTATAATTAAGGCTAAAAGACACCTCATCTCCTGTTTTAAGATTAGTTTTTTGTGGGTCGATAATAGTATGGTCACTTCCTACCCCTAGGATAGAGATATCCAGATTTGATTTTAACCCTGATACATCCACATCCTGAAGTCCGATTCCTAGTATTGCTCTTGAAATTTTTCCTCTATCGGGAAAATGTAAAATATGACCAAATGCATTCTGCCCTTTTTTTCCGTATGGTATAGAGGGCTTAATCTTTAATTCGGTCACCTCAGCAACCAAATTAAAAACATCTGTATAAAGATTTGGGATTGGACGTCTATTAACAGGATCTACTCCTAAAAAAATAGATTCCCCAAGTCGTAAATGATTGATTTTACCAATATCAGGAGTTGATCTAAACCAGCCATAATTTGCAGAGTTTCCTCCTGAAATATATGGTAATGAAATATGATATTTTTGTTCGATACACTCTGCCATAGCAGATAGGGA
The DNA here is from genome assembly GCF_977115655.1 of Aquimarina sp. Lineage (NCBI taxonomy): Bacteria > Pseudomonadati > Bacteroidota > Flavobacteriia > Flavobacteriales > Flavobacteriaceae > Aquimarina > Aquimarina sp. Next base: position 56,023 of record NZ_CDSBKO010000034.1, on the reverse strand, counting down.
TTCCATTTTATCCTTACTTGGCTGGATACCTCCAAAACATGCTAAATTTGTACCAATACCCACCAATTTAATTCCTTTTAGTTTTAGTACTTTTTTTACCATATTATCTAAACGGGAAGGCATTATCCCTTCGCGCAAATCTCCCATTTCTACCATAAGTATAATCTTATGAGTAACTCCTATAAGACAAGCATACTTTGCTAGTTCTTTAATTACTACCAACTCCGAATTATTACTAATATCTGCCCATTTAATGATGCTGCGAGCTTGACTAAGCATTGGAGTTCCTATAAGTAAAAATGTGGCCAAAATACCTCCTTCTCGCATTTTTTTAAGATTGGATACTTTAGAATCTGCAAGCATAGTTACCCCCTGTAGACACCAGTGTTTGGGCGATCATTAAATCTCCGCATACCCCCCTTAGTAACTGCGCAAACCGAGATTTTATTAGCTGCATATATTTGAGTAAGCAATGCACAATTGTGAGCTATTTTTTCATGGTTGATTTCTAATCTTGGGATTCCCACAGCACAGGTTTTACGGATCTTAAGTCAGGAAATACTTCATAAATTTTTTCTATAAGCTTGTCGCAGCCATTTTTTAAAACATCTGTAGCTGGTAGTTGGTACTTTTCTTCATACATCATCGTTATGCTTTCTACTTCTTGATTATTCATTCCCTCATGATTGATTGTAATTGCAATTACTTTGGCTCCTGAGAAAACTTCCAGCATTTTTATTTCACTTTCTAGTGTTGGCATTAAAATTTTAGGAAAATCACACCTGGTTTTTCTTTTTGGAGGATGCTGTAAGATGATTGCTTTTGGCATAGCACCTCTTATAATGGCACTTCAAGAGGTAAATGAGGGGTGACTAAGAGCTCCTTGCCCTTCAACTACAATAATATCTGGCTGCTCTTTAAGTGCTTCTAGAATAGCATTTTCAACCTCTCCAGAGGCAAAACCAGAACTTAACATATCTATTGCAATACCATATTTTGAACCTTGTAATATACCTGTTTGACCTGTAGTAATAAAAATGGCATGTAAACCTTCTTTTTGCAAAGCTTCTACCAACTTAAGTGCTGTAGTACGTTTACCAACTGCACAATCGGTACCAGACACTGTTATTATCGGTGTTTGTACATCTCTTATCTTACCAGTAAAACTATGCAGGTTTTCTTTGGATGGTGGTTTTCTTACATCAAAAATAGATACTCCATATTTTTTTGCAAGATCCGTACAAACTTTATCGTCTGAAAAGAACTCTGGAAGCCCATTTACAATATGCATTCCTGACTTAACAGCCTCATAAACGATTTCTTTTTCTTTAGTGCTAAGTGTGGGCTCTAAAGGAGCTATTCCGTAAATGAAATATTCTGGAATGTTATCCAAAATTGTAATAGCCTGATGAAAATCATGAAATATTGGTATTCCACTTTTAATTCCATCTAAATACTCCCCAGCATCAAGACCTGATTTGGAACTATCTATGATACCAACAATTTTATATTTATCTGAATGTCTGACAAGGCCATTTGCAACTTTTCCATCCAGTTTACCAAATTCATTTTCACAATATACAATTGCTGAATTTTTCATGTTTTAATTATTAATTATATTAAGAAAATTTAACTTTGAGATCTAATTTAACCTCCTACCAGTGCTTTTAAAAATAGCCCCAATTCCCATCTATCTGGGTCATTTTGAAATTCACAGTAATATATCCCATTCATATATCGTCTTACTACAAGCGAAATTCTAGGACTCACTTTGGCAAATACAATATCTCCTGCTTTGTATTTGCTTATTGTAGATTTTATTAGTTTCATGATTTAATATTAAATGGCTTCTTTTTATTTTATTTGGATCCCCAAAAGGATTAATTTATTCAATAAAGTAACCCTTGAAGATCCAAAAGATTGGTCAATTAGTAATTATAAAAAAAATAAAACCCCTATAATAACGGATACTAAAATCATACACAAGTTAGCCTTGCCTCTTGTTATCAGCTCTCTTTTGCGCTTTTGCAGCTCTTTTTTCTTTAAGATTTCTTTCTGGCGCCTTTTTACCTGATTTAGCTTTACCTTCTTTTTCTTTTGACATTGTATGGGTTTTATTAATCCTTAAACCCCAACTTATCCATATCGTTATCTTAAGACTAAAATATATTTAATTGTCCTATTGAACGTATCGAAATGTAATTGAATACTATTAATTTTACTGGTCTTCAACAATCTAAGACAGGCAATACAAATCTTAAAGATATGGATAAGGCGGGTTAAAGTGATTTTGTTTAACATATAAAGATCGCTGTTTTTAGGCTAATAAGTATTCTATAATTCTTGTAAATTATTACATATATCCCATGTTTTGCTAATTTATTTCTTTACAAACGATACTACAAACTACCAACGCAACTTTGAAATAGTTCCTTTGCAAAATGGAACCTACAGAAATAATAAAAAGGAAAGCGCACAGGATATACTTACAAAAGGTATGTTTTGTTTTTCGAGCAAAATCTTGGATAAATCAATAACCTCGGAGCAAGCTCACGAGATATGCCTTCCGAAAATATATTTTGTTTTCGAGGCAAGCCCTGGAGAATTAAAATCCACAATGTGGATTAATCTGGAATGAAGATTTAAAGATCTTCGAGATTCGACTTTTTTTTATTTTTTAATTGCTTATAAAATGTAGGGGTTAATCCTGTTACTTTTTTAAATTGACCCGACAAATGAGCGACACTACTATAATGCATTTTATAAGAAATTTCGGTAAGATTTAAATCATCATAGATCAGTAATTCTTTTACTCGCTCTATTTTATGCATAATAATAAATTGCTGAATGGTAATACCTTTTACTTCAGAAAACGTATTAGCCAGATAGGTGTAATCATATCCTAATTTTTTCACTTATATAATCTGAGTAATTTACTTTTAATAATTCATCTTTATAATGAACCATATCTGTTATTACATTTTTTATTTTTTCAATCAGGATACTCTTTTTATTATCTAGTACTTCTAACCCAGATTTCATTAAATTTTGCTTTAATATACTTCGTTGTTCTTTGGTTATATCTTCTAATATTTCTACCATACCAAGTTCTACGACAACATACTTAATTCCTATTTTTTTTAACTCCTCTTTTACCATCATTTTACAACGAAGGCTCACCATATATTTAATGTAAATTCTCATGATTAATAAAAGGATTGTTTTCTAGTATCAAATAACATAAAGTTTTAATCGCTCTATTTATAGATATATGTTTTAAAGATAATACTATTAATACAAAATATACTTTTATACCAGTTCTTAAATAAAATGGTATTTACTATTCTTTCTTTATAAAACAAAAAAGAGGCTGTCTGTAGAGACAGCCTCCTTAATAGGGCCAATTTTATTATTAATTATTTAAAAATTATTTTACAAAAATCTTTTGTGTAAGAGTTTTTGTACCAGTAGTTACTTGTACAAAATAGATACCTGTAGATAATTTACTAATATCTATCGTTTTTCTTGCTGCACTTCCCGGAGGTGTTTGTAACTCTATAATTTCTAATGTTCTTCCGTTCATATCTTTGATAGTGATTGTAGAAGAAGACTTCACATTATTAATTTCGAGATTTAAAAGATCTTTTGCAGGGTTAGGATATACTGTAAAGCTTAGTCCTCCTGCTGGTCCATCTTCTTTAAATGCAGTGAATGCTCCAGCACAAGGTCCCAAATTTTTCCATCCTGTAGCAGTTTTTTCATATAAGGAACCATTATAGGTTACTTTGTCTCCTACATTATATGTCTGAGAAGAACTATATGGTGCTACTCCTGCACAAGGATCGGTTGTTGTGGTACAAGGTCCTAAATTAATCCATCCTGTGGCAGTTTTTTCATATAAAGAGCCGTTATAGGTTACCTTGTCCCCTACATTATATGTCTGAGAAGAACTATATGGTGGTACACCATCACAGTTACCACCCCCGCTACTACAGTTTCCTGAAGAGTTGTACGTGGTTTGACCACAAGCAATAGTAAAGTTATCTACCGTATCTCCTCCTGAGGCTTTTTTGGCTTGCCATGCACTACCTACAGTAGTATTTGCATTGTACGAACCACCGGCATTGGCAGATCCTTTTAAAGAATTGTTCTGGAAATACTCTAAAGTACAATCTGTATTATTGGTAAAGGTTACCGATATAGCATCTCCTGTGTTACATCCACCACCATCACAAGATTGTAAACAACCAGATCCCGCAATATAATTACGGATAACATTAGCTGGTTGTGAACCAAATCCTTTATTAAAATTCACTCCAACGCTGGTTTTTGGGCAATAGCTCATAATAGTTCCCCCACCTGCAGGATTCCCTGGCAACGCACAACTTCCTCCGTTTGGAGATTCTGTATACCCTGCACATCCATCTATTGCGGTATTATTTCCGTTCCACACACATGCATGTGTATGATATGACCCCACATTATGCCCTGTCTCATGCGATATTAAAAAAACATCGAAAGAATAGGTAGGTATATTTTGATAATTACCTTGGATACCAGAAACTGCTGCTTTTCTTGATGAGTTGCACAGGGTTCCTATTCCTCCGGCTACTCCTCCACTAAAGCTATAATTTACCATGTGCGCTAAATCTCCATTAATACCATTTTGGTTTTTATAATTAATATAGCTATCCAAGCTATTATTGCTAAATGGCTGGTTAGAAGTCCAGGCTTTGGTACCCGATAATTTAATAGATATCTGGTCATTGGCATATAGTGCTGCTACTTGGTTAAATACCGCTTCGATATAGTTAGTAGCTTGTTGTGCCCCTCCTTTATCGTTAACAATATCTGTGCAGATGTCAAAAAACATTTTCACACACTTTGCAGCAGCTTTACTTTGTGGGTTATCCGCCAATTCTTCAATAGTGTACCCTCCTTTTTCCATATTGTCTTCTACCTGACAAGAAAAACCATTCAAATGACTAATTTCCTTATCTTTATATAGAATATGGCTCTTACTGTTTTTAACAGGTCCAACTACCATATTACCGTCCTGGCCATCGACACTAATAAAACCAGATACCTTATCTTCATAAAAACTTAGAGCAACCAACGAATTAGGCTGGCCTTTTACCACACCCCGATAGTGTGCGATATCATCACGAGAAAGTGCCTTGCCAGAAGGCATATCTATAGCCGAAAAATCATCTGTTCTGATACTTACTTTAACAAGGTCTAGTGACATTGCTGATTTTTGACCAGGAATACTAAAATTCATAGTATTCGGGTAATTACCTTGTAAAGACTTCATTTTGCTCTGATCTAAAGAAAGCAATACATAATCCTTAAGTTCTTTAGGAACCTGTATGTTACTTTTTTGTTGATCAATGGAAGTGAAGAGTTTGGTTGTTTCAAAATTGGATCCCAAAGATTTTTGTTGGGATACTAATTCGCTGGGTTTTTGCAGTTGAGTTTGTGCAAAACTGATTACCGTCATAAAGGCTATGACGATTGTTAAAATACGTTTCATTTTTTAGGTTTTAAGTTTTGAATATTTACGTAGTTATAATTCTGGCCCCATAAACCTTCCTCAGTAAAAATTCAAAATCGTTTGTGTATCACAAACTTACAAACTTAATATCATCTTTAAAAAAATATTAATGATTATTTACAAATTATGTACAATTGTTAACCATATATAAACATATAGTTCGTTTTTTTAATTAAAACTCATTCATTTCGTTAAACAAATACACATAATACTATTTTAACTTTGAAATAGTATAATTTACTTATAACCCAAAAAAGAACAGGGTAAAACTTCGGCAGATTCAGTTTGGCACTTCGATTATTTAATTTAACAATTCGGCAAGCTCTTTATAACAATTTTATTTCTTTGCATGCAGAATTTGATTGATATCATAATACTCCCAGTCTGCCCTGTCTTTAATAAGATCTACCAAAATATCTTTGTGTCCTGCTCCATAAATAACCAAAACCCTATCCTTTGGAGTTACAATCCTGTTAAGGTTGGTAAAGATTTTTAAGTTTCTGAAATACCATTTAGAAACCACATCGGTACCGATATAATTGCCCTCTTCACCAAAAGACACCAAATGTTTTAGATAAAATGTTTGGTTATAATTTTTGTCAAAATCTTCAGAATTAGCAAACTTTACAATATCCAGAACAGATCCTTTCGATACTGTTTCTGTATGCTTTTGCATACCGCTAATTAGTTTTTCAAACTCTTCTATCTGCCTGTTTTGATTATGCTGTTTCGCATAAGCTATTACAGAATCCATATCAAATTCTGTATGGGCATCTATTGGGTATACTTTATCGTTCCCCATCCTTTTTGCTAATGGATATGATATTTGAACAAGCTCGCTGGGGAGTACCCATTTATCTTTTTCTTCTATCTCTTTTTCCAACATATTGTTCAGGTATTTTTTATAGTATACCTCGCCCCACAACGTATCTCCCAGTGGTTTTTCTACCGCAATCTTGGTTGGTTTAAACGTAACTATAAGATCCAGGAGTTCTTTTAATTCTGCTTGTCTTTTGCTGGAGTAGATATTACCCATATCCATGTTTACTGCATCTGCACCGGGATTATGTAAATGCACCATGCCCAAAACACTAATAATCGGTTTTTGTTCCTGTGCTCTACACGAAATACCAATTGCTAATAGAAAACTTAATGCTGAAATAAGGTTACGCATAATTGTATTGTTTTAAAATTATTGAATAGGTGTATATTAGTTTTTGTTTGGTGTTACTCTTTGGTCGATAGGCAATATGAGTTGATAATCATACCCATCGATCAGGCTCTTTATTTTGTGATAATCACCGTTTACCGGTAGTGCTATTCTGCCTTCCTGAACATCTTTGCGTATAGTTTCTAAATCAATGATGGTCCACTGGTCTCGTTTTGCAAGGGACATAAAATCTTGCAGGCGTTTATAGTAAGAAGCATATTTTTCCAAGTAATCCAATTCTTCTCCTTTTTCATCAATATAAAACCGATGCCATGTATTAATAATAGTTGCTTTAGTACTATTTTCTTTTGCAAGTTGAGTTACAAGATTTCCGAGGTCATAGCATCCACCTGTTACTATTTTTGAGGCATGTAGATTTCCGAATTTCAAGAATACTTTAGGTTTTAATTCTGTTTGCGTTGCTTTTTTATAATTCATTAAAAAATTAGCACGCATATAACTTATTCGATCGGCATGCGAATCCTGTCGCCAACGGTTATATATATCCCAACTAATTTCTAGATCTTTGACCATCTTTTTGGTGTCCTCATTTTCGCCAAAGCGACTTAAGTACCGTTGCACGGCGGGTTCTTTTTGGATTTCCTCAAAAATATTAATATTAGAATCCCGTATCGTATCTTTTGCATACCACGAGGCAATTATTGCAGAGGCTTGTTCTTTTTCTGATTTAAGAATTTCATAACCCGGGTCATTTCTAACAAAAGTGAGCAGTTCATCCATGAAAAACAATGCAGATGAATAGTATTCCTGATCAAGTCCCCAGATATTCATATCCCGTTCACGAATAGCCTGAAGAAAATGGGCATCCTCTACACCGTCAAAAAAAGGAATTGGAATCTGGTGATCTTCTTTAAAAGCATATTGTGCAGTAAACTGTTTCATACTTTGTACTGTAGATGATGGTGGTGTACTAAGTTCTATCAGCTTTTTTGCAGAATAAGGCCCCACTTCAAAAGCAGTGTGATTAAAGCCTGCCTTATATAGCATCGGAATAAGACTAGTTATCAATTGTGAGGTAGCTTTTGAGCCATGCCGTTCTCCGAACATCACAAACTGCGATTTAGAAATAATACGCTCTAATATTGCACGGCCTTCTCCTGTAATAGTAGTATCTACAACTTTAAAATAGGTCGCTTTTGTTGCTATATAAGAGGAGTCTATAACGGGTATGGTAATTCTTTTTTCAATATCCGCAATATTTATATTTTCTGGTTCTTTTTTACAAGACAATAACATGGTTATCATCATTAGTATAATAAATGGCTTCATAATCCTTAATTTTTGAAGCAAAATAAAAGCATCCTGCCTAAAAAAAACGCCCGTTTACACCTACCTTGCTATTTGCCGGACAAACGGCAATCAAAACAGTCTTTTTTTATTTGGTTGTGCAGTTTGCCTTGTTGGTACACAAAAAATGGCTGTTGCAACCAAAAACATATAAATTAACTGTTCAAAACACTATTTTTGAAGCATGATCGAATATAAACATCGCTATAAATACCATTTTTTTCTTGGTATATTAATTATCCTAATGGATATATATGGGGACTATATATATAAACCAAGAAGTAACTGGACAGAATATTTTAGCTACCCCATGTTTTTATATACTATCGCTATGTACATTACTTTTTTTAGCATTTATGTGATCAATTATAAAGTATTATGTCCTTTTATGCTTTCGAGAAAGCGTGTTGTACCATACATTTTGGGGGCAATTGTTTTGGTTTTCTTATATGCCGGTATTCGGTATTTGCTAGAAGAGGTTGTATTGTATTCTATTACCGGGCTACATAACTACGGTGACAACTTTAGGTATTTTGGATACTATGTATTTGATAATTCTTATTACGCCTCAAAAAGTTTATTATTTAGCACTGCCATCTACCTGTTTTTTAGATTTGTAGATCATAAAGATGCAATCCATCAATTAAAAATTGAAAATCAAAAAGCAGAAGTTACTTTGCTTAAATCTCAATTAGATCCTCATTTTTTATTTAATACCCTTAACAGCTTTTACTCTGATCTAATCCTAGAACAACCAAAAATAGCAGCAGATATCCACAGGCTTTCGGATTTACTACGATTTGTAACCTATGAGGCAAATGAGGATAAAATACCTTTAGAAAAAGACCTTAAATTTATTACAGATTATCTTTATTTTTATAAAAAACGGTATGAAGATAATCTGGCAGTTGAATATAAGGTACATGGTAGTGTTACCAATCAAAAAATACCTGCCATGTTATTAATTCATTTTGTAGAAAACGTATTTAAACATGGTATTGTTAATGATACATCTGCCAAAGCTACTATTACCATTACTATCTATCCGGATGCCATTGAAATTAATACCAGAAATAAAATTGCGGCTTCAGAAAAATATACAGAACAAGGTATCGGGTATGCCAGTATATCCCGAAGGCTAACTATTCTTTTTAAAAATGATTTTACGCTACTTAAAAAAGAAGAAAATTCTTATTTTGAGGCGTACCTAAAAATACCTGTATGAGTACACCAATACGTTGTCTTATTGTAGATGATGAACCCCCCGCAATACGTTTGCTGGAAAACTATGTAGGTAAAGTTCCTTTTTTAGAACTTACTGCCACTACCACAAAAGCATTAGAAGCGCTTCAATGTATCGAAAACGGAGAAGTTGATTTGGTTTTTCTGGATATACAAATGCCCGATCTGTCGGGCATACAACTATCCAAAATTGTTAAGGATAAGGTACAGATTATTTTTACTACTGCCTACCCGCAATTTGCATTAGAGGGGTATGCCCTAAACGCTGTGGACTATTTATTAAAACCTTTTGAGTTTGAGCGTTTTTACCAGAGTGTTCTTAAAGTAAAACAAAAAGATACGTTACCTACCGATAGTATTGCTACGAAGGAGTACTTATTTGTAAAAACCGATGGTAAAAACAACTACGAAAAAGTATATCTAACTGATATATTGTATATCGAGGGACTAAAAAACTATATTGCTGTTCATTTACCAAACAAACAAATCATAACCTACAGCACTTTAAAACATATCGAAAGCGTTTTGCCATCTGCTATCTTTACCAAAATCCATAAATCTTACCTTGTTGCGATCCCGCATATACAAAAAACAGATTCGTTTCATGTATACATTAAAGATACCCCCATCCCGATAGGAGAAACATATCGTAAAGATTTTTTTGAGCAGATTAACAAAAAGAAATTATAATCCCGCTATTGTTTCGACATAAAATTTATATTTGAAACATCCTGTGTATTATATGGTATTTGCTTCATAAACCCGGGCGACTAAGATCCCTTTAATAAGAAGGTAAAATGCAACATAAAAAGTAGTATAAACAATATATATCTATGAAATTATCCAAAAGCGACTCCCCTGCCCTGCTGTTAATCGATATACAAAAAGGCTTTGAAGAGGTAGCCTATTGGGGCGAAGAACGCAATAATCCAAATGCAGAAACAAATATGGAAAAGCTACTGATTTTTTGGAGAGAAAACAACCTACCTGTATTTCATATACAACACTGTTCTGCCAATCCTGCATCTCCCCTATCTAAAAATAACACAGGCAATGATTTTATGGATTTTAATACTCCGTTATCGCAAGAATCGGTTATACAAAAAGAAGTAAACAGTGCTTTTATCGGTACCGATCTTAAAGAACAGCTGGAAAACAAAAATATAGATACTCTGGTAATTATTGGGCTTACTACCGATCATTGCGTATCTACCACTACCAGGATGGCTGGTAATTTTGGTTTTAAAACCTATTTAGCAGAGGATGCAGTAGCTACTTTTAATAAAGCAGGTGCGAACGGACAAAAATATAGCGCACAATTAATACACGATACTGCTATAGCCAGCTTAAAAGACGAGTTTGCCACTATTGTATCTACCGATCAACTTTTACATTTATTATCCTAGGTTTACCATAAAGATATGTCGAAAAGCCTGCTGTCCTAAAAGCTATCTCTACAGAAAATATAAAAATCTCCAATATACCTATAGATACTTATCATCTACAGGAAACCGAAAACTTATACCTATGGGCACAAGAGGATAAAAAAGCACTATTAGGAATTAATCTGGATTGGCAACAATATGTAGAGGATATTACGGTTCGTGCAGCTGCATTGCGACATGCACAATCTTTATGGATACGAAGAAAAACCAGACAAGAAAAATCAAAACAGGCCTGGAGAAAAAAATTACCCCTTGCCTATGCTTTGCGATGCAAGGTACTCCGATATCTATGGATATTGGCAGCTATCTACCCGACTGGCAATAGTTATTTTTTCATTAAAGCGAGTTTTATCCCAAGAGCGACAAAAATTCCGCCGGTTATTTTGTCCAACCACATTTTTATTTTATAATTTTTTCTAATTCGGTTAGATAATTTTGAAGCGAATAAAGCTAAAATTAAACACCAAATTGTTCCGGTAAGTAAAAATGTAATTCCTAAAATCAAAAAGGGAAGTGAATTTTGCACATAATTTGGGTCAATAAATTGTGGTAAGAAAGCTAGAAAAAATAATGCTACTTTCGGATTCAAAATATTGGTCATAATTCCCGAGAAGTATATTTTTTTATAATTCACCGTACCATTTTCATTTTTCAATTCAAATTTTCCTTCTGCTTTTTTAAAGATCGTTTTAAGTCCTAAAAAAACCAGGTATGCTGCTCCTAAATATTTTACTATTTCAAAAGCCATTGCTGATTTAGCAAGTATAACCGATAATCCTAATGTTGCAAAAATAATATGAAAAACCGCTCCTGTAGATATTCCTAAAGCAGATAAAACACCTGCTTTTTTTCCTTGAGCAATACTTCTGCCAAGTATATAAAATGTGTCAGCTCCTGGCGTTAAATTCAAAATCAATCCAGCTATTAAAAAAGTTTCAAAGTTTATTATTCCGAACATAATCTTTTAGGTTTGGTTTTATGGATAGTATAAGGCTATAACATTTATCTGCTGCTGTGTATAACTGGAAAAACACCTTAAATTCATCAATAAAAAAGGTAAAAATACGAAGCAGCATACCATATTTTATCTCAATCTATAAATATACTCTTTTATCAACATGTCAGGTACTGTATTTTTTCAAATAATTTTAAATTCCAGTTCATATTCTTTCCTGTCAAACCTCATTTTGAAACCTGCAAAGGACACCTTGGTAGTCTCTGACCTGATATAGAGGACTTCAGAGTACATCTTGATGTTGTCCAACCTCATCCAAGGAGCGTCGTAGTTTAAAAATGAAGCCCCTAACCTCGTTCAAATACTGTCGGGGTTTAAAAAAGAACTTTTGGAGAGTAAGGTGTTTTAATTTGGTTTATGCAGATGTTTTTTAAAAGACCTAATTAGAATCATATATATACTTGCTGGTATTGCTACCCAGATCAATTCACTTAGGAGTACTTTAACACCCCAAATACTAAAAAAATTGCTGGCACCAATGGGAGAAACCTGAATAGGTCTGTATGGTAAAAAGTATCGGGTGTTATCAAAAGGGGAGAAGAACGCAATACCTAATCCTCCTGTAGTCATAGCATCGAGAATGCCGTGAGAAGCCGTGCAAATCATAAAATAAAGAAGCAAAGCAATCCCGGTTTTAGAAAAGAACTTATTGGTATAAAAAGCAAAAGTAAGTACCACTGCCAAAATCCATGCGAATACTAAAGAGTGTGAAAATCCCCGATGTCCCCAGAAATCTTCATAAGCAATACCAAACTTAAAGCCTAGTACATCTGCATCTGGCAGTATTGCACAGAATATACCTAATAGCCAAAGTTTTTTAGAATATACTGCTTTAGAAAAACTTTTGCCAAAGGCATAAGCAACAAATCCGTGTGCAAAAATAGAAGCCATTGATTATATGTGGGTTGTTTGGGCTAAATTTAAAATAATTATTACTTTTTGGAAGAAGTTCTGTTCTGCTTTTTATTTCGAACATAGATAAGTTTAGAGCGCCCTTTTGCGGCTTCGCGCTGCTCTATTTCAAAATGTTTGATAGATTGTATTAAAGGGGTTAATTTTTGAAAACCATAGTTTCTGGAATCAAAATTGGGTTGTTTTTTTTGTAACAAGCTACCAACATCTCCCAAAAAAGCCCAGCCATCATCGTCTGCTACATCAGATATGGTATGCGAAATTAATTTAATATCTTTTATAGTAATTTTATCTATATTGTTTTTAGGCAAGGGTTTACTATCTGTAGATTCAGATTCATTTTCTTCTGCCTCGTATTTAAGGATTTCGAGATAAATAAATTTATCGCAAGCTGCAATAAACGGGTTAGGAGTCTTTTTTTCTCCAATTCCAAAAACTTTCATTCCGGCTTCTCTAAGCCTTGTGGCCAAACGGGTAAAATCACTATCGCTGGATACCAAACAAAAGCCAGTTACTTTTTCAGAATATAAAATATCCATGGCATCTATAATCATTGCAGAATCGGTAGCGTTTTTACCTTTTGTATATCCATATTGCTGGATAGGGGTAATAGCATTTTCTAAAAGGATTTTTTTCCACTTTGCAAGATCTGGTTTTGTCCAATCCCCATAAATTCTTTTGATGGTTGGATTGCCATATTTTGCAATTTCTTCCATCATTTCTTTTATATAGGCGGGTGGTATGTTGTCCCCATCGATCAATACGGCAAGATTCAAATCCATAAGAAAGAATTATATGTTTTTTAGTAATTTAATGATATTGGCAATAAAGAGATTTACACTATTTTGCTGAAAGTAAAAAAGTAATTCTATTATCGCTTCTTGTTTTTATTTTTCAAGTTATGTATTTTATCTCCTTTTGTTTTTGGTTTTTTGTATTTCTTTTTAATTTCTCTTTGATAGGAACCACCCAAATTTACTTTTTTGTTTTTTTCTTTCTTTTCATGAAACGAAGCTCCTACCTCATCATTAGGGCGTTTATGAGGATTGTTTATTTCCATAACTTTTGGTTGCTCTTCTGGAGTAAGTTGATCCGAGATTTCGACACCATTAGGAATATCCAATTGCTCGATTTTCATTTCCATTAAATTTTCGATAGCATCCAGATGTTCTTGTTCTTTTTCTGTAGTAAGCACAAACGAAACACCTTCTTTTTCTGCACGCCCTGTTCTACCAATACGGTGCATATAATTTTCGGGATATTCTGGGGTATCCAGATTAATTACCTGGCTTACATTTTCTATATCCAATCCCCTTGCCATTACATCGGTAGCAATCAAAATTCTATTTTCTCCTTTTCTAAATTGCTCTATACTTCGCAATCTGTAGTTTTGGGTTTTATTGGAGTGGATAATACAAATTTCTTCTTTGTAATTTTTTTCTAATTTCTCAAACAAACGATCTGCAATCTTTTTATAGCCAACAAAAATTATGGTTTTATGAAAAGTCTCGGTATCGGCAAGTAAATGCTCTAACAGGTTTACTTTTGTATAAAAGTTAGGCACTTTATAACCATATTGTTTAATGTTTTCCAGAGGTGTTCCACTTTTTGCAACAGATATTCTTTGTGGGGTAACAAATATTTCAGAAATCATTTGATCTACATCTTCTGTCATAGTAGCAGAAAACATAATGTTTTGTCGTTGCTGCGGAAGGATATCAAAAATATTCATTAATTGATGTCTAAATCCCAGGTCCAGCATTACATCCACTTCATCTATTACTAGTTTTTGAACCGATTTAAGTTGTAAAACTCTGCTTACTGCAAGATCATATAAACGACCAGGTGTAGCAACAATAATATCCAATCCTTGCGCAACCGTTTGTTTTTGAGTGTTTATATTGGTACCGCCATACACTCCTGTAATACGCATATTAAGATAGACAGATAATTTTTCGATTTCGTCCACTACCTGTACAACAAGTTCACGGGTGGGGACCAATACCAATACCCTTGGATTATCTTGTACAGAATATTTGAGCATCCTCAAAATAGGAAGCATATAGGCATACGTTTTACCGGTACCGGTTTGTGCGATACCTACCACATCTTTACCAGACATTACCGGTGCAAATGCTTGCTCCTGTATGGCAGTTGGAGTATCAAACCCTAAATCATCAAGGGCGTTAAGGAGTTGGGTACTTAAATTTAGATCTCGAAAAGTCAATTTGAATATGTTTTTTGATATTACAAAGGTAGCCTTATTTCTGGGATTCGATTCACGTAATTTATAAGAAATGATAGGATTACCACTAATAGAGTATCTGCAATGAATAAAATATAGAAGTGTCAAATTATAACTTGAACCTTTTTTGAAAAGATTTCGATTTAATTTTGAGTATCAATTTAAAATCATAAATCATGTTATTTATTAAAAAAACATCAATTTTTTTTTTGTTAAGCATACTAATACTTTGCGGCTTAATCTCATGTAATAAGGATTCATCTGCAGAGGAACAGATACCTGAAGAAATAATGGTTGAAGATTTTGCTAATATGGAAAAAGATCCAAAGTTTAGAGAACACATAAAGAATATTGCTATTACAATAAGCCATATCAATGATTATAGCAAAGTATTACAACTTTTGGAAGAATCTGAGCTAAATAATATGCAGCAAATCGAATTGGCTGTAGCTTTGGGATTTGAAAATGTTGTACAAATGAATGCTGTTTATGATCAACTTAATGAAGAATGGGAACAGTTAACGCAACGTTTTGATCTAATAAATCAAGATGTTTTAATTATTGGTAGACTAATGCATCAAACCCTTATGGAGATTAGGTACAACCGGACCAATACAGCAGGTATACTAAGAAAAGATTATACAAACGAGGAAGTACATTGCTTTTTTGAAGTATGCGATCCACCAAGACAAGCTATATTAAAGCCTTATACCAGAGAAGTAGATAGGTGTGATGAAACTTATGGTTCGTTAGGTGAGGGAAGACCGGCATTTATAATATGCCATAGAAAGGCAAGACAACGATTTTCTGCATTACTCCGTCAATCCGAAATTAATTGGGTTTGTTGTATTTATAATGATTGTGACTTAGGGGATGATCCTTATCCAACCGTTGAGGGGGCTACACCTTTTGACTACTCACAATGCCCAAATATTCCTATTAGTTAATTATTTGAAATTAAAAGCGTGTGGCTTTAGCCTTTAAGAATACATAAAACACCTGTTTGTAAGTATAACAATAGGTGTTTTTACATTAAGATTTACCTTGATTTTGGTTACTTTTGATTTCTAAATACAATAAAAATGAAGAAAATTCTTGCCTTTGCAGGTTCTAATAGCAGTACTTCTATCAATCATAAACTGGTAGAATTTGTGGCCTCACAAATAAAAGGACATGATATCAGGGTTATTGATCTTACCCATTATCCAATACCAATGTATAGTGAGGATGAAGAAAAAAACAATGGTTTCCCCGGGATGATTATGGGACTAAGACAGGAGATTTCTGAGGTAGGTGCTTTGATTATTTCTGTAAATGAGCATAATGGTAGTTGGAGTGCTTTTTTTAAAAATGTAATAGACTGGTTGTCCAGAATAGATCGTAATTTCTTAGAAAACAAGAAAATTTTGTTAATGAGCACTTCTCCCGGAAAAAGAGGAGCAGTAAGTGCATTAGGATTTGCCAAAGAGGTATTGCCCAGATTTGGGGCAGAGATTACAGATAGTTTTAGTTTTCCTTCTTTTTACGAAAATTTTTCGGTAGAATCCAATACAGTAACAGATGAAACCCTTTTATTGGGATTAAACGAAGTTCTAAGTACTTTTGCACATCAAATTGAATAGAGGAAGGTGCGAAGTAGTAAAGAATACGTTTTAGAAAATCCTTTAGAAGTTAAAATCAAATTGTTGCATTGGGCACAACAATTTGAAGAGGTGGTATGGTTAGACTCTAATAATTATGAACAAAAATATTCTAGTTATGATGCGGTTCTTGCAGTAGATGCTTTTACTGCTATTAAAACAGATTATCACCATGGTTTTGATAAATTAAAAGAGTATCAGGAACAAACTCTGGATTGGATTTTTGGTTATCTGTCTTATGATCTTAAAAACGATGTAGAAAATTTGACTTCCAAAAACCATGATGGTCTTGGTTTTCCGGATTTGTATTTTTTTCAACCGAAAAAACTTTTTCTACTTAAAGGTAATACTTTAGAGATTCAGTATTTAAGGATGGTAGATGACGAAATAGAAGAAGATTTTGAATCTATAATTACTATTAGTACAGAAGAAACAGATATTTTTGATAAAGATATAGAACAACCATGCAGAAAGATAAAAATAAGACTGCGTATTACAAAAGATATATATAAAGAAAAGGTAAATCAAATGCTTGCCCATATTCATAGAGGGGATATATACGAAGCTAATTTTTGTCAGGAGTTTTATGCACAAAATAGTTGTATAAACCCTTTACAAACCTATCGCCATTTAAACGCTATTTCAACCCCGCCCTTTGCTGCTTTTTTTAAGACAAACCATTGTTATTTGTTGTCTGCTTCACCAGAACGATATTTAAGAAAAGAAGGTAATAAAATAATCTCTCAGCCCATTAAAGGTACTGCAAAGAGATCTTTGGATATTAAAAAGGACAAAAAATTAATATCCGGGCTTATTAATGACCTCAAAGAACGATCAGAAAATATTATGATTGTAGATTTGGTACGAAATGACTTATCCAGAACAGCAATAAAAGGATCTGTTAAAGTTGAAGAACTGTGTAAAGTATATTCTTTTGCTCAAGTACATCAAATGATTTCTACGGTGGTTTCTGAAGTTGATAGTAAGGCTTCCCCTGTAGATATTATTAAAACTACTTTTCCAATGGGAAGTATGACCGGAGCCCCTAAAATATCTGCCATGCAAATTATAGAAAATCTGGAAGAGTCTAAAAGAGGTTTGTATAGCGGAGCAGTAGGGTATTTTTCGCCAGAAGGGGATTTTGATTTTAATGTTGTAATTAGGAGTATATTATATAATGAAAGAAAACAATACATTTCTTATACTGTTGGGGGGGCAATAACAGCAAAATCAGATCCGGAGAAAGAATATGAAGAATGCTTGCTTAAGGCAAAAGCTATGCGTGAGGTATTGGAAAGGGGGATGTAATTTTTGAGTCAGTGAGTCAGTGAGTTTTTTTTAATACAAGACAATCCTGGAGTTAGTACCTTTACTTGGATATTTTTAAAACAGCCTTCAGCATAAAAATTATGCATTTGCACTTATGAAAAAAAGATTTTATAGTAAAGAGTTTAAATTTCGAGCAATTTCATTAGCTATTGAACGAGGCAGTATTTCTGAAGTTGCTAAATAATTAGATATTCCTACAGATTTATTAAGTAGATAGAAACGTGAATACAAAGTTAAAAACTCCACGAATAAGGGACTTTAACCCCTTGGGGCATTCAAATTATTGAACTATATTTACCATTCAAGGCACACGCAAGGTGCATAAGTAATGGCAGGCAATGTGGTAAATTTAAATGTTTGTAGCCCGCTCAAGCTACGTAGTGGTTTGATAGGAAAGTACCACGCAATCTGCCTCTATTCATACAATTTACCGTTAGCCGTAATTACAAGAATCCAAAATGATATTAAGAACTCAATATCCAAATAACGAAACAAATAAAGAGATTATTCTAACATCGTCAATTGTTGGGATTTTGTTATATCTTCTCTTAATTATTTACCAACCATTCGGAACAAGTCAGTTTGAACATTCATATAAATATCTACTACTCTTTCCTTATGCTGTTATTACTGGTTTTTCATTTTGTTGCGTCAATTTATTACTACTCAAACAAAAAAGAGAATGGACAATCGGTTTGGAACTGTTTAATACTTTTTTGATTTTATTGTTGATTTCTTCTTTATCGTATTTATACAATACACTTTTTTTGAGCAAAGTAAATCTTTCATTTGAAAACTATTTGTATATGTTTGCCTATACTTTAGCTTTGGAACTACCAGTTGCTGCTATATATATATTGGCGAGATATATTTATCTCAATAACAAAAACAAACCTTTTAAAAACACAATTATATCTAGCAATAGATCTGTTATCAAATCCGAAAATTATATTGAAATAAATGAAAGCAACCTAAAACAAAAGTTGCGTATCGTTTCGGACTATGCCAATTTTAGTTTAGAAATACAACAGGAAGATTTTGTTTTTGCAGAATCGGCTGATAATTATTGCATCCTTTACTTTTACAATAATGATATACTTCAAAAGGAAATGATACGAATTTCATTGACCAAACTATTGAACCAAATTCAGACCGATACTATAAAAAAAGTTCATCGTTCATTTATTGTTAATTTAAAAAAGGTAACAAAATTTAAAGGAAACACTTCCGGATATAAAATCTCAATAGAAAATATTGAAAAAAAACTAACTATTTCAAGAAATTATATCGATTCGATTTTACCTGTTTTAGAAAACCTTGCTGTTCATCCCTAATTTTTGTCAATCACCACTTTGATTTGGTTTGTAGTTTTTACTTGTTCTAATTTTGAAAGAAAAATAAAAGCAATTATGAACAACAGACTACACTATTTTTTAGTTTTTATTGTTGGATTTGCAATTTACTTTTGTATTGATACAAATCTCTTTTCATCTATACAAAAAGAAGTAACATTACTCACCCTATCAAAAGCAATAGGGCATATCGTTGCATATTCAATAACTCTAATACCCTTGTTTATTACTGTAGCGATTTTACAGAAAAGCTATCTAAACATTCTTGAAAAACTAGGTATATCCAAAAGTTTGTCTATCGGAATTGCCTATGCATTTCTTGCTACCTTACCAATGCTAACTGCTTACTCGATAAAGTTCAATTTAAATAAAGAATTGTCGTTTGACACAATCATTATCAATACAATTTCATCTGCATTTTTTGAAGAAATCATCTACAGAGCATTTCTATTTGGTATGTTATACAGATTCACCCTATTAGGGTTTTTACCATCTGTTTTTTTGGGTTCATTATTATTTGGAATAGCACATTTATATCAAAGCACCAATATCAATGAACTCGTAGGAATATTTTTGCTTACATTTATTGGTTCTGTTTTATTTGCATGGATTTATTCAGAATGGAAATTCAACTTATGGACAGCGATTTTTCTTCATTGTTTAATGAATTTTTATTGGTTAATTTTTGATGTAGACACTAATGCACTTGGGGAAACTTATGCGAATATTTTCAGGTTTTTAACCGTCTTCTTGGCTATCTTCGGAACGATTATTTATAAACAGAAAAAGAAAGTGCCTTTTGAAATAAAAAGAAAAACGTGGTGGATGAAATCAAAAAACTATAGCTATAGCCTGGCAGAACATCGCCATTACAACTGTAGAAAACCTAAAAAAGAAATTGCAAAAACATTACATGGAAACAACAGACAAGATTTCCTGTTTGGACTACAACAAAAACTCAAAAGTTATCAATTCTTCCAAAGAAACATAAAAGCTTGTGACAAAAAAATCGAGTAGTTTATCACACAAGAAATCAAACAATACTCCGAAAGGGAAAAACCAAAAACAACAGATAAACCATATAAAAAAATCCGTAAGAATACTCCAAAAATTAAAGATCTAACCCAAATAGCTTTTAGTTATTTTAACGATGTAGATCTTTTTGCCATCAAAGGATTGAGTCACCCTTCGACTCTAAGTATAATGAGCGAAAAAGATCCTGATGGTTTTGAGAATTTCAAAACAGCAAAGCATTTTAGTTCTTGATTGAGATTGGCTCCCAGTAACAAAGTATCAGGAGGAAAAATATTAAGTAACCATGTACCCAAAGGAAGTAACAGGCTCAAAATTGTACTAAGACAGGCAGCAAATGCTATTGGAAATTTAAAAGACTCACACCTTTCTGACTTCTTTTAGAAGAGTGGCTTACAGAAAAGGTAGACACTCTGCTGTTAGTGGTACAGCCAGAAAACTAGATGTAATTATATAAAATATGATTACTAAAAATATACAATATCAACCCCCAAAACAATATTTGTTTTTAGATCAAAAAAGAAAAATGGGACTCGTTAAAAAAATTAAAAAACAAATCGATAAATTTGATTTGAGACCTGATGGCTTAGAACTTTATAACAACCTAATAATCAGTAAACAAAATTGGCGTTAGTGAGAATTAGAAAAACGAAATTCAATGAAAAAAGTGAAAAACATAATAATCATATTTCCAATACTTTTTGTAACTATAACTGCTTTTGCACATCCGACTGGAAATATGATAACTGTTGGAGATAATGCTCTTTGGTCTTACATAAACCCAATTAACGATCCAAATCATAAAGCGTGTATAATGATTTGGAACAAAAATTCAAAACCTAAAATATTTATACAGTCTGAATATTCTGCAAGTGATTTTATGCTTTACAACAACCATAACGAAATCTACATTATAGAAAGAAGATATTTGCAGACTACGCAAGATTTTGAAATTAGAGTCCTGAAAACCACAATAGATACCAAACCAAAAGTAATCTGGAATTGGTTCAAAGATAAATGGCGAATTGGAGAAGGCGGTTTTTTTATGCTTTCCGATAGTAAAATGGTTTTTGGCAAGTATCCTGAAATATATAGTATAAAAAAAGGTGAAATCCCGATAAAGTATTTTGAGTTTGACCAACCGATTAAAAGAATAAGGGCGATTGAAAATAATCGAATCCTATTATTGGGTAATAACGACTGTTATTTAACCCAACAAAATGGGATCATATTGAAACAATGGAACGAGTTGGCAGATAATCAAGTAAAAAATGCACCTTTAAACAGAAACCAAATATTTGATGCAGATTACAAAAACGGAAAATTACTTCTTGCTTATTGGGGTAAAAGGTCATTTGAACTTATTGATGAAACTGGAGAACAACAAAACATACTTCAGCAATCAGAACCTCTAACACCTCATTGGGTAGCTTTTTTAGGTAATGAAAAACTTATGTTTTCATCCAAACTGGTTTTTAATGGTAGCACACCTAAACCTTATTTGATTTCACTAAAAGGAAAAAATGACAAAAAAGTAATTTGGAACGAACAATAAATAACTACCGCCAGTCGAGTAGCCCAACGCGGTAATTAGTTAACGTATTAAGCCTCTCACAGCTCTACTGAGTTTACCGAAGTACCACCTGCCGTACGGGTCTTGTAACAGGCGGTTCACCAAATCAAAGTTTGTTCCTTATTTAAGTAGACCATCAATAGGAACGTATCCTTTTCTCTTAAGTCTGGATATAGTAATGGTAGTACCTGGTATATAACTTTGAGCTACTGCCCAATTTCCCATTGGTGTTCGTATTCCTAAGAACCAACCACATAGTCTGGCTTACTTCAGTGCATGGGTTACTCCAAAACCACCTTGCCACTTGCTTTGCTTACAGACAAGGCTACGCACATGAGGGACTTTAACCCTTGGGAATTTCTGATTATTTGAACTATATTTACCATTCAAGGCACACACATCATGCTGTACATTCAATTTGGCAAATAGTTTGTCTTCGCTATCGCTGCGCAAACGATTTAATCAACCACGCTAAGGGTGAGTTTAATACAACGTTAGGTCTCATTAAAAAGAAATGACAGGTAAAGAGGAACACATAAAAACTAAAGTTGAAATTCTAAAAAGTGAATTAAAAGAGCTTATTGGCTTTTTCGAACAAGAGCTTGACTATAATAAAATGATATATCAATACTGGAGTGCTAAGGATATTCTTGGGCATATTACTTTTTGGCATGAGAGTTTTGCAAGAAATATTTCCGATTTAGGAAAGAGTATTAAACCAAACCCCTTAAAAGGAAAACTATCCGAAGTGAACAAGCTAAGCGTTGAATCTACAAAAAACAACTCAATAGAAAATTTAATTAAACGCCTGAAAGATGCTCAGAACACAATTGAAGAATTTATATTTATGGATAGAATAAATCTGATACCTTACAAGAAAGGGTCTCGGGATTATTCACGGACAGAGCATTTGGAAGTAGTATCAAACCACATACACAAACACCTTAAGGATATTTATAATAAATATGGCACGACCTAAGAACAAAACTGAATTGCTTACTTTGGGTAAAAAGAACTTTGAACTTCTAATGGGTTTCATTGCAGGCTTTCCAAAAGAAGAACAGAATGCAGAATTCCCGAAAGGAACAATGAATCGAAATATTCGAGATGTACTAATGCATCTTCACCATTGGCATTTAATGATGCTTGATTGGTACACGATAGGAATGAAAGGAGAAAAACCCGATATGCCAGCCAAAGGGTACACTTGGAAAACAACACCCGAATTAAATAGATGGATTTGGGAAAAGTATAAAGATACGCCCCTTGAAGATGCAAAGAAGAATTTTAAATCAAGCTTTGAGAAAGTCAGGAACTTAATTAAAAAACATACCAATGAAGAACTGTTTGAGAAGAAAAGATACAAATGGACTGGTACTACGTCATTGGGAGCATACCTTGTCTCAGCGACATCAAGTCATTATGACTGGGCGATTAAACTGATTAAAAAAGCGAAGAAGTGAAACAGTAGGAAAAGGGGAATTTCTCCTCTAAATCTCTCACAACTCTACTCCCAATGATAAAACATATTTGGATAATCTCCTGTAATACGTCTTAACCATTTTACGGCTGAGACCCGGCTTTTTTTGAAGCGTTTATACTTGTTCAAAACCCATTTTAAGGATTCGGTGATGGAGGTAATAAAACACAGGTTTTAGTGAGTTATGCTTTATTTTCCTATAGGTAATGTCCAACCCCAAACCATACTTGTTCCTAGATCAAAAAAGAAAAATGGGACTCATCAAAAGAATTAGAAAATAAATCAATAAATTTGACTTAAAACCTGATGAATCAGCATTTTATAACAACCTAATAATCAATAAAAAAATTGACGTTAGTCAGAAGCAAAAAAAAGATAATGACATTTAAAGAAATCTGGGATAAGTACAAAGGTCATTTACTAAATTTCATCAAAACTAAAATTAATGATGAACACAATGCAGATGATATTTTGCAAGAAGTTAGCATAAAACTACTTGACAATCTAAATCGAAAAACAGAAATAAAGAACTATAAAACATGGCTTTTTCAAGTAACCAGAAATACGATTGCAGATTATTACAGAAAAAATAAAAAACATTCCGAATTATCAATAACCCAATCTAAAATCAATACCAATTCAAGTGCTTGTTTCTGTGATTTGTCGGGTTTTGTGATTCAATCTTATCTGCCAAAAGAATATGGCGAGCCGCTTTATTTAAGTGATATTGAGCAAAAATCTCAACAAGAAATTGCCGAATTACTTGATTTAAGCTTAACAGCAACAAAATCGAGAATACAAAGAGGACGCAAAAAACTAAAAAAATTAGTGAGTACTTGCATTGATATCTCTTACAACAACAAAGGTCAAATATCTGATTTTCAATTAAAAAACAATTGCAAACTTCCTATAGAATTGAAAACTGAAATGGAAAGAATAAATTTATTTCTATAATCTTGCATCTTTTTACTTTCATCTTACGACTACAAGAGAAAGTAAGTAGACAAATGAAACATAAAATTGCTTCTTCAGTAGCTGTACCAGCCTTATTAATTTTAACTGGCATATTTAGTTATTTAACACTTCAAAATAATTGGAATTTTGAAATAGTATCTTATTCCCTTTTTATATTTACACTTTTCTATATTCTAATTTTAGAACGAATAATTCCTTTAAAACAAGAATGGAAATCAAATAAACAGATATCCTGGACAGATATTAAACATTTCATTTTTTCGACAGCCATATTTGATGCTTTAGGAAAAATGCTTGCATTATCATTAACTGTTTGTCTTCAAGAAAAATTCTTCTTAATAACTAATTTTTGGAATTCATTGCCATTTTTGGCAACATATATTATTGCTAACTTGACAGGCGAATTTCTTCCATACGTTTATCACAGAGTAAGCCACAAAGGAAATACAAACTCGCGTGTAAGTCTACTGTTATGGAAAATACATTCCATTCATCATTTGCCAACAAGTTTAAATTGGTTTAAAACAAATTGGATTCATCCAATCAATATTTTCTTAAATACTTTTTTAAAAATGACTCCTCTTTTAATTTTAGGGTTTAATAAAGAAATTATTTTCTTAGTGGGTATTACACACGTAATAATTGCCTACCTCTCTCACGCAAACATTCAAACACAAAAAAGCTTTTGGGATTATATAATAGTTACACCACAAATCCACCATTTTCATCACAGTAAAAAAATGGAAGAAGCAAAAAATTTCGGTAATATTTTTCCATTTTGGGACTTAATATTTGGCACATATTATAACCGAAAAGGTGCAGTTGAAAAAGTTGGAGTTATTAAAAATATTAAAACAGATTATCCAAAAGAAAAAGAATACTTTAAACAATTATTATTTCCTATAACAACTTCAAAAAAAATGCTGTAAATAAAAATACCTGTGCATAGTCGTGTAGATACCGTAATTTATCTGCCCAAATTATGTACAAAAGCTTCTCCATTTTTTGATGCCATAAATTACTTTTTTACTAACTGGAACAGTTTGATGTTTTATTTTACCTTTATTTGCTACGAAACTATCTAACAGAATTTAAGAAATCATAAAATTAAGAAGTGGTTAGACAAAATAACCAGCAAAATTTTATAATTCTTGAAATAGAACTTGTATTAATAAAAAAATGAACACAGAACCAATCATAGAATACTTTTCTAAATTTTTACCGCTTAGTAATGTCGAAATAGATGCTGTAAAATCCGTATTTAAAGAGCGTAGAATAAAACGCAGACAATTTATACTTCAAGAAGGGGATGTTTGCTCCCTAAATACCTTTATTGTAATGGGTTGTTTTAGGATGTACTTTGTTGACAAAAAAGGCAAGGAACACAATATACAATTTGCAATCGAAAATTGGTGGATTGGTGATATTGGCAGCTTTCATTCAGAAGAGCCCAGTAAATTATATATAGAAGCTATAGAGAACTCTATTATTCTTCAAATAAAAAAACAAGATCAACTGGATTTATTTGTTAACCATCCCAAATTCAATCGTATTTTTAGAGTATTCACAGAAAATGCTTTGGTGGCTCATCAAAAACGAATTCTACAAAATATTAGTTCAACAGCTGAAGAACGCTATCTTGATTTTGTAAAACTCTATCCATACTTCTTCAATCGTATATCAAACGTTCAAATAGCATCGTTTCTGGGAGTAACTCCCGAATTTTTAAGTACAATCCGAAAAAAAATAGCAAAATCTTAATCTACGTTAAGAGTTTTTCTTTAACTACCTTATAGGTAAACCCTTTTATTACATCTCATCTTTGTGGTGTTCATAATTAATACCATTTTAACTTTGAAATAGTGCGTATAGAAATTGAATTTATTTTTTAAGTATTCAAGGCAAAAAACTTATGCCAGACTTGCTGGTATCAAGCATAGCTGTAGTTACGGTTATATTTTTTAACGAAGAATAGATGAAAAAGAAATAATCTATTAGTGCTATTTCAAAGTTAAAATGATATAACACCTGCAAACAATGAAAAACCTACAAATAATCCTAATAGTAATAGTACTATTGGTTTCATGCAAAAATAAATCTGAAAACGTAAATAATAAGGTAAACCTAAATAACACAGAAAAAATGGAAAAATTAGAAAAACAAGAAATCGAAAATTTATTAATCACTTATAAAGAGTCATTAAACACATCTAATGCCGAAAAAGCTACTTCTTTGTATACCAAAGATGGAATATTTATGCCTTCGGGAACGCCTTCTGCAATTGGAGTTGAAAAAATAAAAGATGCTTACGACTTTGTATTTTCTCAAATTCAATTAAACATAGAATTTTTTATAGAAGAAATTATTATTGACGATACTATTGCATACGCAGTTACCAGCTCCAAAGGGTCAACTTTAATTCATGCCAATGGACAAACAATCCCCGAAGAAAACAGAGAATTATTTGTTTTTGAAAAAGAAAACGGATCGTGGAAAATAGCCAGATATATGTTTAATAAAACCAAATAATAAAATCTAATCTGAAAGAATGAAAAAAATAATCATATTAATAGTTTTAATAGGTATATCGGTTCCGGCATTTGCTCAAAAATCATTAGATAGCTATCATAGTGTTTTACAAAGCACATTAGACAGATCTATCAAAGTTAGTCATGAAAAAGGATACACCATTAAAGAAGTTAAACCAAATATATATGTATTGACCGATGGTATATGGCAATCTGCTGCAATTGTTACATTAGATGGTGTAGTTTTAATTGATGCTCCGGAAAGTTTTGGGCAAAATATTGAAAAAGCCATTGCAGAAGTAACCGATAAGCGTATTACAACATTGGTCTATACACATGGCCATTCAGACCATATCGGAGGTTCTAAATATCTGGCCAATATCGAGAATTTAGAAATTATATCACTAACCAAAGTTGCAGATTTTTTGAGAGAACAAAATGACCCCAGAAGATTGATACCAAATAGAAGTTTTGAAGGAGCTTTGGTTTTAAAAAAAGGGAACAAACAAATTTATTTATCCAATCACATGAATTACCATTCCAACGAAGGCGATTTGTTTGTATCTGTTCCTGAAGATAAATTTTTAATGGTAATAGATGTATTGGCACCAGGTTATGTCCCATTCAAAAACCTGGATTTAAGCAATAATGTACATAACTATCTTAAAGTTTTTGATCAAATACTAGCTTATGATTTTGATGTATTTATAGGAGGGCATTTAACCGCTATTGGTGATAAAGAGGATGTATTACAAACCAAAGCTTATGTCGAAGACTTATATAAAACTGTTAAGCGCATACATAACTCAACAAATATGATTGAGATAATGGGTGCTACTGCCCAAAAAATAGGATGGGACAATAAATATTTACTATTTGATGCCTTCTTAAACAAAGTAATTGAAGACAGTTATAAAGAAATTGAATCCCGTTGGATTGATAAATTAGCTGGTGTGGATGTATTTTCAAAAAGCCATATTTCAACAATGTTAAATTATGTACGATGGGATGATTAGGTTAGATACAACCTTTGCTACAATCGTAATTTTAAAGATCCCAAAAGTAATATAACAGTCATACAAAACTTGTTTAAGCAGGTAGCTTATAATCGATAAGTTAGTACTTAAACAAGTTTTGTATGACAATTTGTTAGCAACAGATCTAAAAGCCATTACATACTTACCTTGTTACCAATAGTTTAAAATAAAAAAGTTGTAGAATCAACAAGGATCTGTCTATATTTAATATCTTTTTACTCCAAACCAGGCATCAAAAAACTGCTTGCTTTGATTTATTTCAATTATCTATATTTTTAAACATTACCTAAGTCTGACTTATTTGGGATTGATATAACTAAACTTGATCCTCCTTTTTGTTCTTCAATTTTTATATAAATTTAACCAGATGCTAACTTAGGTTGGTATAAAAAATACTCTTGTTGTAATTAAAAGTTTTTATTCTGGTTTTGTATAGGTTACTATATCAATACCTATTCCATTAGGATCTACAATGGCAAAGTGCCTGTCACCCCAAGGTTCATTTCGTATATCTATTTCAATTTTCACATCTTTCTTTTTTATTTCACGATAGATTTTATCTACATCATCAACTTCAATAGTAAGATACATCCCGTTACCTGCAAAAGGTTTTTGAAATATGCTTTTTTGTGTTGGATGATTAGGCAACAAAAAACTAATTTCATGTTTGCGATTGGGGGTATGCATTAACAGGTAAAATTCGTTTTCAAAAGTAACCCCAAAATCAAGTGTTTTTGTATAAAATTCTTTGGTTTCAGATAATTTTTCGGTAATAATTCCTGCGTTTAGTTTCATAGTTGTTAAATTTTGATTTTTTTGAGAAAATATTTGTGTAACTGTTAGCAAAATAAATGCAATGCCAAAAATTTGTTTCATAGTTTTTAGTTTTTTTATTACACTTCAAAATTATAATGATAATACTATTAACTATTGTAAAAAACGGACATATTAATGAGTTCTTTTAAAGGCTTTATTGGGAGTAACGCCATAAAAGTTTTTAAAATCTTTTATAAAGTGAGATTGATCATAATAACCAACATCATAAAAAAGTTTATTTTGGATAAGGCTTTGATGGGATGGTTTTGCTTTTAATATATTTTGAAACTGAACAACTTTACTAAATGTTTTGGGAGATTCCCCAATATAAAATTGAAAAAGCCTTCGTAACTGCCTATTGCTAATTCCTGCGTCTACATCTTTTTCGATGTTTAGCACACCATAATTTTTTAAAATTGTATCTATAGCATTATAAAGTCTGCTGTCAAAATCAAAATTGGTTTGATTCAATATCTTGGTAAAGTATTCATCAAATTTTAATTTAATATCCTCAATTTTTATTTCGGGATAAAAATGATTGGCTATAAATTTTGACGTTTGCGGTACATAGTCTTGTAATTCTTGGAACTTATTACTTAATTCGCTTGCGTTAATCTTAAAAATTTGAGGAAACATAGTTGGCAAAAACCTAACCCCCACATAGTTAAATTCTGGCTGTAATATATACTCTGTATACTTTTTGCAAAAGCCCGCTACAAAATTGTCTTTAGGATTGTTTACTTCAAACAGTATATCAATACAACCATCAGAAACCACTTTATAACTAAATGCCTGATCCAAAATTTTTGTTGTTTTTAATTGCCAGTAACAATAAATATAAGATTGTAAATTAGCACTTGGCAAAAACTCGACATAAGTTACATTTTCTTTAGCTTGTTTTATGGTTGGCTGTATGGGTTGAAATAGATCCCGAATGTTTTTTTCTATATTCATTTCACTTAATTACCATCCTGTTTATGTAAATGAATCAACAACCCTTGGGCAAACTCACGAGGTATACTCCTTAAAACATATTTTGTTCCTGAAGCAAACCTTGGGTAATTAGATCCTTAATATGGGATTAAATTTATAAAATTCATTTCGGTTTATGTGCTAAATCTACTATATTTTACACATGTTTATCCCTTTTTAACTTTGAAATAGTATTAATAAATTATCTCTTTTTTATCTATTCCTTATTAAATAAATTTCAATACGCACGATTTCAAAGTTAAAACGGTATTATTGCCGTTGGTCATTACGTATTTAAGATGTCCGTTTTTTCAACTTTTTTTATATTGTTGTGGCTTGGGTTTATATACTATAGTAGCAAGCCGGTCTCATCTGTAGTGTCTTAATATAAGTTTTGATCTATTTCGACCTTATTTATATATTCCTATTAAGAGTGCGTGATCGGATGCTTTATAAAATTCTTTTTCGAGTAAAACCGGAGTAATTTCTTTGGTGCTCCAAATTTGATCTATTTCAAATAAAGGAATACCGTAGATCCAGGTTGCTGTAAATCCCTTAGAAACCTTATGAAAACTATTCAGATTATTTCTAAAATCGCTAAAATGCACACTTTCATAAGGAGTATTAAAATCCCCTGCAATAAAAGATGCGGTATTTTTTTTACTAAACCTATAAATAATGTGCAGTGCAGATTCTCTATTATTAAAGGGTACTGCATTAACATCTGCAATTAGTATGGATCTTTTTTGATTGTCTAAAGTGACTGTTGCATAATTAAACTTATAACTGAGATCTTTGCAATAATAGCTAACATCTTCTATTTTTCCTTTTACAGCCAATACCATTTCTCCTTCTAGTTTTTGTATGCTATATGCAGGAAATGCTTTTTTAAATCGTATTAAGTCTTTATACGTCAATCCTTCGGCTTCTACCAGAGCTATAAATAAGATTTTCTGCTCTTTTACTTTTTTAATGATAATATCCATGGATTCCCCTCCTTTTCTTCCAATATTCCAAAATAATATACTCTTTGTTTTATCTAAATTATTTGGGGAGGGCTGCCCGTTATAATAATAACTAAACCAATATAACAACAAACATAAAAAACAAATAACCAAGGGATAGAATACTTTTTTAATACTAAAAAACAATACACTTAAAAACAAGCTTCCTATAATTAAAAGTAGTGGCGGAAATGCATAGTATAAAACATGCAAAGGATATATACTATCTTTTACTATAAAATGAATAAAAACCAGTATGCCATACAATATGAGTAGAAAATTTTTATTTAAAATACGATACTTCTGCTTTGTTATTTTTTTTGACAACACTATAGATTATAAATTAAAAATATAATAAAGACACTCTTGTTTTTATGGGTGGTTATATACTATTCAGAATCTCTTTTACAGCCTGTTGATATGCTCTTGCATTACCTGCTTTTTTTATTTTTTTAAATGTTTTTTGCGGGTTAGGAAATATAGTTGAAAAGTATTCCCAAAATCCTAACATTTTCATTTTAATAGGGGTTGGCCCAGATAATGCTTCATCATATTGTTGGTATATTGTATCATGAAACTCACTAAAGATTTTAAATCTATTTTTGGGATATGTGGTTGTATTGTTTTTTATCATGCCTGGCAAAAAAGGATCCGCGATAAGGCCCCTGCCAATCATCCAATGGTCGATCTTAGGAAACCGTTCCTGCATTTCTCTAAACACTGCTACCGATGTAATATCCCCGTTATAATATAATTTTTGATTGGTATTATCCAGACAACGCTGAAACGATTCTAGATCCACCCCCCCTTTATATAATTGTTTTCCTATACGTGCATGGATCGCTATATTTTTTATAGGATACTTTTCTAAAACAGGAAACACGTGCAAAATTTCTTCGCTACTCTCATACCCCATCCTCATTTTCATAGATACTACAATATCTGTTTCTGTATGCACTCTATCCAAAATATGGTCTATTTTTTGAGGATTGCAGATCAATCCGGACCCCATCCCTTGTTTGGTAACCATTGGATACGGACATCCCAGGTTCCAATTAAGTTCTTTATAGCCATATTGCTGAATGAATTTAACCACAAACAAAAACTCCTCTGCATCATTAGTCATTATTTGAGGGATTACCCTGGGTACTGTATTATTTTCTGGCAGGATATCTTTCTGAAAAGAAGACTTGATGACCATTTTTCCATTAAACCGAATATAAGGGGAGTAAAATGTATCGATCCCTCCAAAATAGGTATTAAAAGCGTTTCGAAATCGAAAATCTGTAAATCCCTGCAAAGGGGAAGAAAGGAGTGTAAGGCTCATACCAAATAAAAAATAAAACTATTCAAAAGTGGTAGAATATTATTATTTTTTAGAATCAACTACCCTTGCCAAAAGTACAAGGTATGCTTCTGAAAAACATATTCTTATTTTGAGGCAAGCCTCGGGAAATTAAACCCCGCAATGTGGGATCAAAAATCGTGTAAATATACTCGAAAAGCAGGATGCTAGCCTAATGAATATAAAAGAATACTCTTGATATTATCTAAAAAAAATGCTGATACTGCATTGCTCTAAAATCTATAGTGTTAAATTTGGGGGTTTTGCTTTTTAAGGTCTTGTACTCGTCCAGAACTCCTATAGACCGGTTAGCTGCGCCCGAGGGTGCTGTAAGAGATATGGTTTTTATTACCCTGTTTTCTATAATAAACCTGTGCATTCTGGGAATATCGTTTCACTCTATTTCTAATTGTATCCCTTGTTTCTTTATATGCTTTCTGAAAAAATATTCGGGACCATTTTTACTATTTCCCCCAGTAAACAATAGGGTATCAATTTTTGGATATTGTTTAAGATAGTCCAAAATATTTCTAAGTTTTAAAGACTAAATCTAAAATTATAAATGTTAAGGTTGGAGGTCGGGTGTCCGGGGTCGGGAGTCGGGTGCCCGATGTTCGATGTTCGATGTTCGATGTCGGATGTCGGATGTCGGGGGTCCGATGTCGGAAGCGACA
This sequence comes from Aquimarina sp., assembly GCF_977115655.1. Lineage (NCBI taxonomy): Bacteria > Pseudomonadati > Bacteroidota > Flavobacteriia > Flavobacteriales > Flavobacteriaceae > Aquimarina > Aquimarina sp. Next base: position 23,335 of record NZ_CDSBKO010000034.1, on the reverse strand, counting down.
GTTTTAAAGACTAAATCTAAAATTATAAATGTTAAGGTTGGAGGTCGGGAGTTAGACAGGCAGAGGAGAGTGTAAATATAACCTTGTCTGAATACTAAATCATTATTTTATAGATTATTCAGATACGATGACAAAATTAGAACGCCAAGAATTAGAGAAAAAGCTTTGGAAGCAGAAATAGAAGATCTTTTAAGCGTTTCAGAGCGTTCAAAGGCAATAAGCGCAATGGTAAGTCGAAAAAAAAACAGTAAAGCGTAGTGAAGGTGCTTTTGAATTAGAAGTTCCTACCGGACCGTCAAAATAATTTTGAGCCAGAATTGGTAAAAAAAGATACAAGCCATTGTAAATCAAATACTTAAATAACACCTGCCGGTGTTGTAAGCGGGCTTTTTTATGGTTCAAACTTTACAAATTCTTTTCCATTGATTTCTTAAAGTATCGTTTTCAATGATTTCTATTTCACTAAAATTTTCTCCGTTAAAAATGCTAACTCCTTGTGGCGTTTCAAAGTAAAGATTTCCAGATTCATCTTCTTGTATTCCTATAATATTTTCAGCTAAAAGACCATCTTTAACAGTAAAAAGTTCAAGACAGGTATCGTTATACTTATACCCCCCTTTTCATTTCCTCCAAACCATATATTATTTTTGCTATCTTGAAAAATGAGCAAAATTTTATCTTCAAGTTTGATTTTAGATTTGTTTGAAAAGATAGATTCCTCGGATTTAATTTGTCCCTTACAATATGAAAAAGAAATAATTTATTAGTGCTATTTCAAAGTTAAAGTGGTATTACCCATAACTTTACTGTCATTGGTATTGGTTACTTTATAATCAATGGGGTAAATTATGTTTACCATCTACAGTGGTTTACACATTATAGGCTACTTTAAAATTTAAAGGCTTCATAAATCCCAAAAAGTTTGCATAGAAAACCTCTGCTATACACCAGGTAAAAAATCTTTGATTTTCTTCACCTTCACGCGTTCAACCAGATAATAAAATACTATTTTTAAACAAAAAAGATCATCTTGAAAAACTTACATCAAAACAAACCCTACTTCTTTGTTTTTCTTTTATTAGTAACCAGTTTTTTTTCTTGCAAAAACCAGAAAGACAATCCTGATATTATGGTTTCTAAAGAGCTAGTCATTAAAAAACTTAGCGATCATAGTTATATACACATATCTGATCTAACGTTAAAAAATGGGGTAAAAGTTGCTTGTAACGGGTTTATCTATATACATAACAAAGAAGCATATATATTTGATACTCCTGCAAATGATACTGCCACTACAGATTTGATACAATGGCTTCAAAAAGATAAAAAAACGACTATAAAAGGAGTAGTTTTTAATCACTTTCATGCAGATTGCAATGAAGGTATGGATGTTTTTAAAAAAGAAGGAATACCAACCATTGCCAGTAAAAAAACTGCCAAATTAATGGCACTGCATAAATACCCTGAACCTAATTTATTATTTAAAGAGCAACTTACACTCACTTTGGGCAATAAAACTATTATAAATACTTTTATGGGGGAAGCCCATACCATAGATAATATTATTTCTTATTTCCCGGATGAAGAACTTATTTTTGGAGGATGTATGATTAAAAGTATGCATGCAAAAAAAGGAAATCTGGCAGATGCCAATATAAAAGAGTGGTCTGCCACAGTATCCAAAATAAAAGAAGCATACCCAAAAACAAAAATAGTCATTCCAGGGCATGGGGAACATGGAAATACCGAACTATTAGATTACACTATTTCTTTATTTAAAGCAGAACAATAAACATGAGAGAATTTCAAAATAACTCTACCCAAAAAGATAAAAAAAAATCCAAAGTTAGCATTGGTCAGGCTTTTAAAACCATTATCTGGCCCAGAAAAAATCTTGTTTTGATCGGGTTATTACTAATTGTACTTAGCAGATTAGCTAGTTTGGTATTACCTATGGCTACTAAGTACTTAATGGATGATGTTATTGCTAAAAAAGATTTTAAAATGCTACAGTTATTATTAATTAGTGTAGCAGCTGCTATTTTAATACAATCTATAACCTCCTATCTTTTAACCCGAATACTTAGTGTACAAGCACAATTTTTAATTTCAGAATTACGGGCACAGGTACAAAAAAAAGTACTCTCCCTGCCTATTAGTTTTTTTGACAGCACAAAATCAGGAGCTTTGGTATCCCGTATCATGAATGATGTAGAAGGGGTACGAAATTTAATTGGTACAGGGTTAGTACAACTAGTTGGTGGTACCATTACCGCTATTATCTCATTAGTTTTATTAATTCGTATCAGCCCGTCGATGACCTTATTTGTATTGGTGCCTGTTTCTATATTTGGGGTAATTGCATTAAAGGCTTTTAAATTTATTCGGCCTATTTTTAGAAAAAGAGGGGTTATTAATGCCGAAGTAACGGGCAGACTAACCGAAACACTTGCCGGAGTTAGAGTAATAAAAGGTTTTAATGCAGAAGAACAAGAAAACAAAATATTTGAAGAAGGGGTAAACCGTTTATTTCAAAATGTAAAAAAGAGCTTAACCACAACTGCATTAATGACCAGTTCGGCTACTTTTTTATTGGGCATTGCTTCTACAGGGATTATGGGAATTGGTGGTTATAAAATTATCACAGGCGAACTAACTATTGGGGATTTTCTTTCTTTTACTTTATTACTTGGATTTATGATCGCTCCTATCGTACAAATGAGCAACATCGGAAGCCAATTAACCGAAGCATTGGCAGGACTGGACCGTACAGAAGAGTTAATGAATATGACTCCTGAAGAAGAAATACAGGATCGAACTATAGAGCTTAAGGATATAAAAGGAGACATTATTTTTGACAATGTTTCGTTTGCTTATCAAGAAGAAAAAAATGTGATACACAACATTAGCTTTACTGCCCCGTCTGGTACTGTAACTGCGTTGGTGGGTAGTTCTGGATCAGGAAAATCTACGATTGCAGGATTATCTGCTACTTTTTTAAATCCAAAATCAGGACTTATTACCGTAGATGGCAACGATATCTCTAAAGTAAAACTACATAGCTATCGTCGTAATCTTGGAGTTGTTTTACAAGACGAATTTTTGTTTGAAGGAACTATACGACAAAATATAATGTTTCCAAAACCAAATGCTACAGAAGAGCAAGTACAAAAAGCAGTTAATGCAGCTTATGTAAACGAGTTTACAGATCGTTTTGAAAATGGGTTAGAAACATTAATAGGAGAACGAGGAGTAAAACTATCGGGAGGACAAAGACAACGAATTGCTATTGCAAGAGCTATTTTGGCAGATCCAAAAATTATTATATTAGATGAAGCCACCTCTAATCTGGATACAGAAAGCGAAGCATTAATACAAAAAAGTTTGAATGAATTAATGAAAGGCAGAACCACTTTTGTTATTGCACACAGACTAAGTACGATTAAAAAAGCAGATCAAATTTTGGTTATAGAATCGGGCAAAATAGCCGAAAGAGGTACACATGATGAGCTAATATCCTCAGAAGGCAGATACTATGATTTGTATACGTATCAAGCAAGGATTTAGAATGAATCTTAACATAGTATTGGATACTTTTAAAACAAAATATCAATCCTATGGAAAATAATAAAAGAGGTGGAAATGCGCCTATCGCATGCCAATTAGAGGCAGATAAAAACTATGCCTGGTGTACCTGTGGGCATAGCGAAAACCAACCATTTTGTAATGGAAATCATAAAAAAGAAGGAGCTACCCCTCCTACCATATTTAGTGTTACCGAAGCTAAAGAAGCTTATTTATGTACTTGTAAACAAACCAGTAATCCCCCATATTGTGATGGATCTCATAAAGACTAGATAAAAAAATCCCGATTAAAATATTTTAATCGGGATTTTTTTATCTAGTCTAAACTTTACCTTTTAAACATGTAATGCTCTGTTATCTGTTGCGGCTAATGCAGCCTCTTTTACAGCTTCTGTAAAGGTTGGATGTGCATGTGACATGCGAGAAATATCCTCGGCAGATGCTCTAAACTCCATTGCAGTAACTGCTTCGGCAATAAGATCGGCACAACGCGCTCCAATCATGTGTACCCCCAGTACCTCATCGGTAGTTTGGTCTGCAAGGATTTTTACAAAACCATCTAAATCTCCACTAGCACGGGATCTACCCAATGCTCTAAACGGAAATTGCCCCGATTTATACTTTACTCCTGCTTCTATCAACTCCTCTTCTGTTTTACCTACAGCAGCAACTTCTGGCCAGGTGTATACTACTCCCGGGATTAAGTTATAATCAATATGTGGTTTTTGTCCGGCTAAAGTTTCAGCAACAAAAGTTCCTTCTTCTTCGGCTTTATGTGCCAGCATAGCCCCTTTTATTACATCTCCGATCGCATAAATATTAGATGCACTGGTTTGCAAATGATCATTAACCTCAACTTGTCCTCTGTCATTAAGTTTTACTCCTGCTGCTTCTGCATTTAATCCATCGGTATATGGTCTGCGTCCAACAGATACTAAGCAATAGTCTCCTTTAAACTCTACAGGGCTTCCTTTTTTATCTTCTGCAGTAACAGTCACTTCTTTTGCAGTTGCTTTTACTCCTGTAACTTTATGCGAGGTATAAAACTTTACCCCTTGCTTTTTCATCACTTTCTGTAACTCTTTTGATAGTGCTTTATCCATTCCCGGGATAATTCTATCCATATATTCTACCACAGAAACTTCTGCTCCTAAACGACGATATACTTGTCCTAGCTCTAAACCTATAACTCCTCCCCCTATAATCACAAGGTGTTTAGGAACTTCTTTAAGAGTAAGCATCTCTGTAGAAGTAATTACTCGTTTTTTATCTATTTTAATAAATGGCAAGGTCGACGGTTTAGAACCTGTAGCAATAATGGTATTTTTTGCTTCAATAGTTTCTACAGTTCCATCTGTTTTGGTTATATCAATATGTGTAGCATCTTTAAAAGCACCAACACCTTCAAAAACATCTATTTTATTTTTTTTCATTAAAAAACTAACGCCATCACAAGTCTGATCTACTACAGCTTGTTTACGGGCAATCATTTTTTCAAGGTTGATCTTTACCTCTCCCGGGATTTCTATCCCATGATCTGCAAAGTGTTTTATAGCATGCTCATAGTGGTGAGAAGAATCTAATAATGCTTTACTTGGGATACACCCTACATTAAGACAAGTTCCACCCAAAGTGCTATATTTTTCGATTATTGCGGTTTTCATACCTAGCTGTGCGCATCGAATAGCGGCCACATATCCGCCAGGTCCAGAGCCAATTACGGCTACATCATATGTACTCATAATAGATTATTATGTTGTGCGTATTAATTATGTATAGCAAATGTACAAATGTTTTGCTTCTTACAGAAGCGCTGATCTTACCAAATTTATAATAAAAAGCAATATTCTAAAAAACCAAAAGTTATACTTTAACCAATAAGAGAATAAATACAGGAAAGATTAAAACCGTAAAGTTGTAAAAACAAAAATCTTTGCTAATTTGCAGTTTATATGCTTTATCCTTTTTATTGCTAAACTATTAAGACCTTTATCTACAAATATGCGCTATCTATTTTCCCTTTTGTTGCTTGTCCTTTTGATTTTATGGAGTTCTTGTCGTAATGATTTTGAATCTGTTCCCAGCACAGGCAATCTGCAATTCTCTAAAGACACTCTGTTTTTAGATACTGTTTTTACTAATATAGGTTCCAGTACGTATCGATTTAAAGTTTACAATCGTACCAGTGAAGATTTAACGATACCTACAATTACTTTAGAACGCGGAGAAACTTCTAATTACAGGCTTAATGTAGACGGGATCTCAGGAAAATCTTTTAACAACATACAAGTACTGGCCAAGGATAGTATATTTGTTTTTGTAGAAACTACTACCAATATAAGTGATCAAACTACAGATACCGAATTTTTATATACAGACCGGATATTATTTGATCCCGCAGGAAACCAACAAGATGTAGATTTGGTAACTTTGGTTAAAGATGCTACATTTTTATTCCCTTCCAGAAATACAATGACAGGAGAAATAGAAACCTTATCTCTGGGAACAGATAACGAAAGTAAGATTGAAGGTTTTTTTCTACAAGACGATCAGCTTAGATTTACCAACAAAAAACCGTATGTTATTTATGGGTATGCGGCGGTACCAAAGGGTAAGACGTTAACAATAGATCCTGGTGCAAGAATACATTTTCATGCTAACTCGGGTATTATAGTTGCTAACGAGGGTACATTACATGTTAATGGAGAGCTTAGTACAGATCCAAAATTATTAGAAAATGAAGTTATTTTTGAAGGAGATCGTTTAGAATCTGGTTTTAGTAACATCCCGGGGCAATGGGGCACTATTTGGCTTACAGCAGGAAGCACCAACCATTCTATAAATCACGCTACTATAAAAAATGCTACCGTAGGGATACTTATGGACTCTAACGATGGTGGTACAGATCCAACATTAACTATTAAAAATACGCAAATTTATAATAGTTCTAATGTAGGGCTTTTGGCACGTACAGGAAACGTATTAGGAGAGAATCTGGTAATTAATAATGCCGGACAAGTATCTCTTAACTGTTCTTTGGGTGGAACCTATAATTTTAACCATTGTACCTTCGCAAACTATTCTAACATAGGATCCGGGTTTAGAGAACTCCCAACAGTACTTATAGACAACAACCTAAAAGTTAATAACACAGATGTTGTTATAGCCGATTTGCTAGCTGCTAATTTTACAAACTGTATTATTTATGGTAATCAGGATCTCGAAGTCCTTTTTAGTAAGGTAGATGGAACTGCTTTTAATTATAACTTTAAGAATTGCCTGCTTAGGTTTAAGGATACCGGAGGTCAATTTAGTAATAACCCTTTATATGATTTTACAAATACTGCTTTATTTGAAAATAATATATTTAATGAAGATCCCGGTTTTAAAGAATCTTTTAAAAACATGCTTAATATTAATGAAAATTCTGCGGCAAACGGAAAAGCATCCACCCCAACAACAGGTAATGATATATTAGGTGTTCCCAGAAATGCTTCATCTCCCGATATCGGAGCTTATGAAAGTGTTGCTTTTTAGCCCGGATTATCAATATCGTTAACTGAAAAATATAAAAGTGTCGGGGGTTTGAGGTCGGACATGTCCGAGGTCGGGGGTTGTCATGAAAATAATGCTAAATTTCCATTGTATCTTAGTCATATTTTTAATGGATATTTAGAACATAGTACAGGAAAAACTTTGGAAAAAGTAAATACTTTAAAAACAAAAAAAATTAATGAGTTAGTTCTACAAAAAGAGTAGGATCTAATAGCCAATAAATAAAACCTGTTCCTTTTTTATATAGTAAAATAAGAACAGGTTTTTCATTTAAAGGGTTTATATTATATTTACTCTTTTTATATTTTTAATCGCTTCATATTATCTAAATAATGGCTAATTACCTTTTTACCTCTCAGCGTTTGGGTTTTCGTAATTGGAGACACGATGATATAGATATATTATTCCAAATCAATAACGATGAGGATGTAATGGAGTTTTTTCCGTACAAACCATCAAAAGAAGATACTAAGGCATTTATTATAAGGATGCAGGAAATGTATGCAGAAAAAGGGTTTTGTTATTTTGCTGTGGATTTATTAGATACAAATGAACTTATAGGATTTATAGGCTTATGTGAACAAACCTATATAGAAGATATGGGAGCTTTTATCGATATTGGTTGGCGGCTTAAAAAAAGTATCTGGAACAAAGGGTATGCTACCGAAGGTGCCAAAGCTTGCTTAGATTTTGGTTTTGACACTACTAATCTGGATAAAATTTATTCTACAGCTCCAGAAATTAATCTAAAATCACAATCAATCATGAAAAAAATTGGAATGCAGCGAATCAAAACTTTTGAGCATCCTAAACTATTGAATGATGAACGGCTGAAATACTGTGTTCTATACCAGAAACAAAGGATCTTAAACCAAGCCTCGGGGAATTAGCACCTCAATGTGGATTAAAAAAAAATGTTATGTCAAAATTTAAAATCAAATCAATCATGTTAATTTTCTTTCTGTGCTTTATACATGTAACGATAGCACAAGAAGATAGCGTGCATAAAAAAATCAATGCAGATATGTATGGCAACTTTTCTAAAGCATTTGAAACTTTAGATTATGACTTATTTGCTTCTATACATAGCAAAGAGATGATTCGAATTTCGGGAAATGGTGGTAAAATTGAAAAAGCTGGTATTTATCTAAAAAGATACGAAAAACGATGGGGTGTTCACTCAAAAAAACCTGCTCTAATTGATTTCAGGTTATTTGAAAGGATCTATTCTGATTCGTTAGTTTCGGACAGAGGAATTTATAAAGTTACTTATATTGATGATAATAATCAAACCAAATACTCCTATGGTCAATTTCATGTTATATTAAAGATGGAAGATGGAAACTGGAAAATATGGGTTGATTACGATTCTGATGAAAATAAAAGCATCAATAAAGATAATTATGACGGGGCTTTTTCTATTTCTGAGTATAAAAAATACTTGAAACACTAAGATAGTCTGAAGTTTCTATTACATTTGAAAGAAACAATATCTATTTTTTAATAAAAATGAAAATATCAGGAAAAATAAGGATGATACTCATTCTGTTTTTAGTTTTCTTAAATATAAGCTGCGATCAGATTTCAAAAAGAGTAGTTCGACAAACTATTGAACCGTATGAACGTATTGAAGTTTTTAAGGATCATTTTGTTTTAACCAAAGTTGAAAACACAGGTGCCGCCTATAGTTTAGGTTCTGATCTGGGTCCGATTTTAAAGATATTTCTGTTACAAATCCTTCCTGTAATTGTATTATTATTTTTATTAAGGCAAATACTAATAAAAACCAATTATTCAAAAGAAACAATTATTGGTTTTGCTTTTATTATTGGTGGTGGAGCAGGAAATCTTTTGGATAGAATTATGTACGGTTCTGTAACCGATTTTTTGATTTTAGATTTAGTAGTCATAAAAACAGAAATATTTAATTTAGCTGATGTTTCTATAATGCTAGGTGGTGTTTTAATATTATATAGTAGCCTTTTTGGTAAAAAAGAAGTTTTAAAAAATAAAATAAATGAGTTGGATTAACGAAATACCCTATACAGATGCTGCGGGGCAGTTAAAAAAAATATATGACCGTGTAAAAGGACCAAACGATAATATAGATAATGTGTTATCCATACACAGTTTACGTCCGCATACTCTGGTAGGCCACATGGGGCTTTATAAAAATGTATTGCATAACTCCAATAATACATTGCCAAAATGGTATTTAGAAACCCTTGGTGTTTATGTAAGTAACTTAAATCAATGCAGTTATTGTGTAGATCATCACTCTGCTGGCTTAAAACGCTTATTAAATGATGATACCAAATTTAATAAAATCGTTTCCTGTATAACAAAAGATGAATTACAAGATTATTTTACGTTTCAGTATTTGGAAGGATTAAAATATGCAAAAAAACTAACCCTGTCTCATCATACTATAACAGAATCTGATATTCATGCATTAAGAGATCAAAAATTATCTGATGGAGAAATATTAGAAATCAATCAAGTAGTTAGTTATTTTAATTATGTTAACAGAACAGTGATTGGATTAGGAGTTAACACCGATGGAGACATTATCGGGCTTTCGCCAAACAACAGCGATGACTCTGAAAACTGGAGTCATTCTTAAGCAAATAAAAAACGCACGATTTTAAAATCGTGCGTTTTTTATTTGTGGTCTGTATGGGATGCTCTATTGGATACCCAACATACCAAGTTTTATTTCTTCGCTTGCGGGTGTATCTCCTAACCAAATTTTGAATAGTGCATATTTAAAATCACGTCCTTCTATAACCCCTAACTCCTTACCGTTTTTGAAAGCAATTATTCCTTTGTCTTTTATATAAACCAAATCGAAAATATCATTTTTCACAATAGGTTCTGAGAAAAATCTTACAAACTTGTTTATTCTTTCGTCTAAGGGTTTTGTATTACCAAATGTAGCATTAACAAAACCATCTTGTACTGCTTTAATCATCTTTTTTTGAGTTACAAAACCAGATACTATATTTAGTTTTATTGCCATAGTTTCATTGGCATCCAAAATTTCTTTTGGGTCATTACTTTTATTCGACATATACAATCCTCCTGCATACATATCTATCCATAGTGCTTTTCTCATTCCGGCACCATTTAATTTCAAATCAGTACCTGCAAAATTCTCTTCATAAGGTAAAATAGCTTTACCTACTCTAATTTGTGCAGTAGTGGTAGACAGGGAGATAATTGCTACTAATATTAAAGTAATTTTTTTCATTATAACATAAAGGTATTTGGGGGGATTAATACTTAATTTTCTTATTTCCATGTTTTTAAAACGGGGCAAATATATAAAAAAATATTATGCATGCACAACAAGCGTGTGTTTTCCAGACTCCTTTTAACAAAAATACGATTTTATTTTATTGATTTTTAATTACCTAGCATTTCATTTTTTAATCCTTTATCTACAGGATCATTACCTAACCAAATATTAAATAAAGCTTTTTTAAAGTCCAGACCTTCTACAAATCCTTTTTCTACTCCATTTTTGTATAACACGCTTCCTTTTCCTTTTTCATATACCATATCAAAGACTTGCCCTACCTCTATTTCTTCGGATACAAATCCTATAAATTTTTCTATACGATCTTGTAATAGTGCTGTATTGTTATTTGTAGATTTTATGAATCCGCTTCTAAGTGCAGATGCCATTTTTTTTCTGGTCATCATACCAGATAGGATATGTACTTTTACTGCCATTGTTTCATCTAATTCTGCTACTGCGGCTTTGTTGTTTTTTTGTTTAAGATACAATCCTCCTGCATAAATGTCGAAAAATAATTTTTCTCTAAGTCCTGCCCCGTTGATTATCAAATTTTCTCCATTAAATTTTATGGTATTAGGCAAAGTTGCATCTCCTACTTTTGTTTGAGCTTGTGCAGATACTATTGTAATTAGAGTTATAATTAGTATTCTAATTTTTTTCATATTTTAAGTTATTTAAGTGTTTATAAAATTACGGTCTAAAATTTTTTCTCAATTGGTTTAAAGATGCATTAAGCTCAAAACCAAGTAATACTAAGTTAGCATTAAGCCATATATATAACATTAATATCAACATTGCTCCTATAGAACCATATAATTGATTATAATTTGAAAAATTATCTATATAAATTCCGAATAGATATGTTGTAATTACAATCAAAAAGGTAGTCATAATTGCACCCGGCGAAAAAAATGTATTTTGTCTCCCCTCTGAAGTCCCAAAGTAAAATAAAGTAGCTATAATTACAAATATCATAAAAACAAATAAGGCATATTTACCAAATGTTAGCCAAAAAACAGTATCGTCTACTACTCCCATTTTATTTAGGTCATCAACGAGATACGAAAAATACAAAGTCCCTATAACTGTAATTAACAATAAAGATGCCACTATTATTGACACTCCTAATGCTACTACATATTGCCTTACAAAGTTTCTATTGAGTGTAACGTGATAAGAGTATTCGAAACCAGAAAAAACAGCATTAACCCCGTTGGTCATAAAAAGTATAGACAGTATAAAAACGGTAGATAGTAACCCTCCTCTTGGGTTAGAAGCTATATCCATAAATATTTCTGAAAAAAAATCGGAAGATTGGGTTGGTAATGCTCCATTAATAAATTCGAAAAATTTTTCTTCAAATCCATCTATAGGTACATAAGGAATCAAATTAAGAAGAAATAATAAAAAAGGAAATAAAGAAAGAAAAAAACTCCAGGATATTGCGCTTGCTCTGGCAGAAAAAGTTCCTTTAATTATACCGATTACATAAATCTCAACAAGGTCATATACAGACAGCCCTTCGAATCCCGGAAGAATAAGTTTCTTTCCTATTAGTACCAAAACATTAATTACAGGGATTTTACTTAACTTATCTTCAATTGGTTTCGACATATATTATACTGCTTTCAAGCTCAAATCCATATTATAAACTGAATGTGTTAAGGCTCCGCTACTAATGTAATCTACCCCACACTCTGCATATTTACGCACTGTCTCTTCATTAATTCCTCCGCTAGACTCGGTAAGGCATCTGTTTCCTATTAATTTCACCGCTTCTTTTGTATCTTTGTAATTAAAGTTATCGATTAATATTCGATAAACCCCTGGTGTTTGTAGTATTTCTTTAATCTCCTCCAGATCACGAGCTTCTACTATAATTTTTAGATCCAAATTATTATCAGACAGATACTGTTTGGTTTTCTCTATGGCTTTTGTAATTCCGCCGGCAAAATCAATATGATTATCTTTTAGCATCACCATATCATAAAGAGCAAATCTGTGATTTTCTCCTCCTCCTATTTTTACTGCCCATTTTTCTAGTGCACGTATTCCCGGGGTAGTTTTACGAGTATCCAGTATTTTGGTTCCTGTTCCTTCCAAAAGTGTTACAAAATGATTTGTTTTGGTAGCAATTGCGCTCATACGCTGCATGGCATTAAGTACCAATCGCTCTGCTTTAAGGATAGATTGCGAACTTCCTGATACATAAAAAGCAATATCACCGCAGGTAACAGCAGCTCCATCTTTTAACAATACTTCAACTTCTAAATTTGGGTCTACATATTCAAATACCTGTACTGCAAAATCTACTCCTGCCAGAATCCCTGTATCCTTAACCAAAAGTTTTGCTTTTCCGGTTGCTGTTTCCGGAATACAAGCTAATGAGCTATGATCGCCATCTCCTACATCCTCGCGTATTGCATTGGCAATTATCAAATCAATTTCTTTATGGAATTGGGTTTTACTAATCATATCGAATGGTTATTTTTGCTAATGTAAAAAAAGAAGTCGGAAGTACGAAGTACAATCTATAAGGTATTTTATTTACTTTACATTCTTTTTTAAAAACCACATAATTGGTCTTTACCTATATTAAACCATGAATATTAAACTAATTGCTATAGGAAAAACAGATGACAAAGAGCTTAATAGTCTTATTGACAATTATATAAATCGATTAAAATTTTATATTAAATTTAGCTTTGAAGTAATTCCTGATCTTAAAAATGCTAAAAACCTTAGTGAATCACAACAAAAAGAAAAAGAAGGTAAATTAATTTTAAATCAAGTGGATACTTCTGATGTTTTGTTGCTATTGGATGAAAAAGGAAAACAATATGATTCTGTTGCTTTTTCTGAAGTATTACAAAAGCACATGAACAGCGGTATTAAACAATTGATTTTTGTTATAGGTGGTCCCTATGGGTTTAGCCCGGAAGTTTATGATCGGGCAAATGGCAAATTATCGTTATCTAAAATGACATTTTCGCACCAGATGATTCGTTTATTTTTTATAGAACAACTATATCGTGGATTTACTATTTTAAAAAATGAGCCATATCATCACCGATAAAAAATTAAAAAATCAAGATATCGAATCTTTATCTTTTTTATCTGTAGCAGCAATACGGTCCTGATCTATATGTTCTTTTATGTTTTTTATTACAGTTGCCATCCTGGCTCTTTCTTCGGGTATTTTTCTATCTGTCCATGACCATACTAAAGAGCCTGCCCATTGGTTTTGTACAAGACGTACTCCAAGGTATTCTGCAGGTATTGGTAGCAACGTATGATCCATATCCTTACTTTTTTCATCAAAAGTTAAATCATCCGGATAATATTCTCCTATGATTGCTTTTTTATCTATTTTAACCGGATCATAGTTATTATGAAATGGCGAGCCTTTATGACGGGCCCAATGGTAATAATGTATATTATAAAAATCCAGATATCCATCTTTATCCCCGCCTTGTTCTATAAGGTTTGCATCGGTATAAAAATTTTTAAATCCTTTTGAAGCGTCCTCTGCGTTTGTTAAAAACCCTAAAGCACCATTTGTTATTTTAACATACGGTTGCACTCTTCGAATTGCTCCTGCAGTTTTATTTATAAACCTCTGTATATCGGTCATTTCTATCTTTTCTTTAAATCCCTCCCAATGCTTTGCATAGGTATTGGTCATCCCCTCTGGTTCATTAAAAATTTCCCATGCAAAAAGAGCCGGATGTTCTCCTATAAAAGATACCAAAGGTACTAGTGCATTATAAATATAACTCTCGGTAAATTCCTGTTGCGTAAGTAATTTTTTATTTGCCTCGATATTAACTCCCCATTGATCTTTTAGCATATCAAAAGACCATAAACAAATTTGCACTTTAAGATTTTTGCTTTGTGCCAAATCTAATATAGCCTTAACATCTTCATGAAAAAACAATGGGTTTGGTTTTACTTTTTGATCCTTATCAAAAACCGGATTGGTAGCGCCATTGGTATGATACCACCATCGTATAACATTTGCCCCTTGGGTGTTTGCAAAATCCATTGCTTCGCTAAACTTATCCAGATCCGGGTGGTATTCTTTGTTTACAGAAAAAGGATCTACACCAATGTCTTTTGCATAATCTATCCAGGCTAAGTTTAACCCGTTAACAAATAAAAAATCTTGTACGAATTGTGATGATCTGCCCATATCATTAAATCATTTAAAGTTCTAAATATAGTTCTTATAATTCTACATAAAGGGAGTGTAAATGGATTATGTAAAAAAGCAAAGGGTTTTGATGTCTACAAAACCCTTTGCTTTTTTATGTCCCAACTGTATTATTTTATATATTCTTTTAAATACTGGTCCAATGGCTTATTTTCTGAAAAAATGTCTTCCTGATAATTTATTTTTAATTTTTCGAGAACTCGTGTTGTGTTAAATCCTATCGAGTAATAATATCCTCCTCCTAAGTTATACATCCATGAGTCTTGTTTTAAATCATAATCTTTAAATCTATCAGCTACATATTTAGTATCTATTTTAGATAAGACCTGATTATTGGAGCTCATCTTCAAAGTCAATTTAGCACAATATTCTATATATCTGGCTGTTCCTTCTGATTTTGACAAGCTACCTTCCAGATCAGATATCTCTATCCCTAATTCCTTTTTAACTCTGGAAAATCTTTGCTCTTTACTTTGTAGATACTTTGAAATATGAATGCTAATACTATCCTCCCTGTGTTCTTCTAATATTTTAAGAAGAAGCTCGTTTTCGTGTTTTACATTTTTATGAAACCACTTCTTGTTTTTAAATAAATAATTTAATGTATCTCTGTCAAAATCCCTTTGACTTGATATTTGTTTTTCTCTGAATTTCTCAAAATTTCGCTGGTATTGATGAAACATTTCATGAATAACCATGGTCATCCACTCTTCTGTATCGTTAACATCTGGTACAAATTTTTCTGTCAATTCGATATCACTAAACATTCCTAGTGTATTTTTATATTCTAATGCCAGAGTATCTTTATCTTCATAAGACACGTTCATATAAAATCCGGTAGTATCAATGATCGCAGAAAACCCAACGGATATATCAGAATCTTTACAGGTATATGTTTCTATGTGTATCTTTTCTTTCAATGCTTTATTAGCATTTATGGTAAAAAGTCCTTTTTTTGTATAATATAACATAGGACCAAAAAGAAGCTGCCTATCAAAATCTTTCCAATATTTTTTTGCTACACTACTTTTGGTATTTACCAGATAATGTATTCTTTCGCAGGTTACATCAGTATTGTTTTTTTTATCATCAAATACTCCTAATAAAAGTATTATAACTACTATAAATTTGCTCATGATTTTTTTATCAGGGAATATATCTTATTCTTTTACGATATCTTTAAGATCGGTAAACATGTCTATAAAATCCTCTATAAAGTCTGCGGGCAAAAACTCCTTATTCATAAAAACATTAAGCCTTCCTTTTTTTAATGTAACAGCATACCCTGTTTCTCCCTTAACCTTATATTTCCAGGTATACCCTGTTCCATCTTTTGCTATTTCCGGGGTTAGATGGTCTTTTAAAAATTGTTTTAATTTCTCTGTTTTAGAATTTGGAAAATTAGCGTTTAAAGAATATGTGTCTTCTGTATCAGACACAGAAATATTTGCTTTATAATTTGTATCCTTGGGATTATCACCAGAATAACTAATAGACACCTTAGATTTTGATGATTTTTGTGCTTTACCTACAGAAAAGGCAAATACAGACAAGGCTACTACCAGAATAATTGTTTTCATACTGTTCGTTTTTTGATTAATGATTGATTGATGGAGTGATTGATTGATTTATATTTTTTTTTATTTTGATGTGATTGTTTTTAATTCTTCGCCTACTTGTTTTATCTTTTTTATGAGCTTGTGTGATGCAAGTTCTTTATCTACATTAATTCTTAATCGGTTTTCTTTAAGTTGCACTGTGTACACTTGGTTGTCATCGATTTCTTGTTGCCAGGAATATGTATCGTTACTTATTATCCTGTTTTCTTTTCCAAACTGATTGGTTAGATATGATTTTACTTTTTCTTTCATCGATTCCATAAATCTAACCTTTACCCTATAACTTCCTTCGGTATCTATGACCACAAAAGATCGGGAGTAACTTTTATCTTCATCGTCATCTGTAATCGTTACAGTTACCGATGAGGAACTGGTGGTTGTAGTTGTTTGGGCTTTTGCGGTCAATAAACTCAGGATAACCAGAATAAGGTATATCAAAATGTTAATTAAGGTTTTCATACTGTTCGTTTTTTGATTGATGATGAATATATCTGTTATTGTATATTAAAAGTGAGTCCTACTCCTCTTACACTTTCTATAGTTATACTAGTGTCTTGTTTAAAATATTTACGCAATCGACTTATAAATACATCCATACTCCTGCCTGAAAAAAAATCATCACTTCCCCACACTTCGTTAAGCAAATCTTCCCTTTTAATCATTCTATTTTTATGTGTCCATAAGTATTGTATCAAAATAGTTTCCTTTTCTGTTAACCGTTGTGACTCTCCTTCTATCTTTAGTTTATGGTTTATCATATCAAATTCATAGTTTCCTATGCTGATAACTTCTTCTTTAGGAAGGATTATTTTTCTACTTCGTTTTAATATATTTTCCAGTTTTAATACTAATATATCTGCTTCAAAGGGTTTGGATATATAATCGTCTGCTCCCAGTTTTAATCCTCTTATCTTATCTTCTTTCATCTTTTTTGCAGTAAGAAAGATAAAAGGAACTTCGGGGTTAAAGTCTATTATTTTTTCGGCTAATGTAAAACCATCCATTTTTGGCATCATAACATCCAGTACACAGATATCGAACTGCCCGTTGGTAAATATTCCTAAAGCTTCTTTACCATCTTTTGCCCAGGTTACGGTGTAGTTATGGATTTCGAGATATTGTTTTAAAATGCTCCCAAAATCAAAATCGTCTTCTGCTAGTAGTATATGTTTCATCCGTATTAAATTACAGGTATGGTTATTATAAATTTTGTTCCTTCTTCGGGTTTACTTTCGATACTGATTTTTCCGTGATGTGCTTTAATGATCTGGTTTGTATAAAATAATCCTAATCCCAATCCTTTTACATCATGAATATTACCGGTAGCCACTCTATAAAATTTTTCGAAAATTTTAGTATGTTCTTTTTCTGAAATCCCGATACCATTATCTTGAATAGAAATTTCGTAGCCATCCTTTTTAAGTTCTGTCCTAAATGTTATCGTAACCTTTTCTTTTCTATACTTAACTGCATTTTCCAAAATATTAAGTATTGCTGTAGTAAATAAAAACCTGTCTATTTGCAGATACACCTTTCTAAACTCGATTTTAGTGTTTACCTCGACTTCTTTATGTTGTACCGATACCTGAAAATCTTCCAGAATTTCTTTAAAATATTGGGTATCCAAAAACTTTTCTTTCTTTAAAACAATTTCTTCAGATCCTAACGTATTATTCATTACCTGATCAATTAGTTTTTGCAATCTATTGTTTTGTCGGTCCAATATATCTAACGCATTCGAGAATATTTTTGGAGAGTTTTGTGTTTCTTTATTTCTCAAGCTTTTAGAAGCAATTCCCAAAGTAGCCAAAGGAGTTTTAAGTTCATGAGTGATATTATTGATAAAATCATTACGCACATCGGCTATTTTTTTTTGCTGTATCAGGGTTTTTATAGAATAAAAAAGCAAGCCTACCACAAATACCAACAGTAAGACAGAAAATACGAACAAGCTTGCCATTTGTCCAAAGACAATTTTTTTCCACCCTATAATGCTAATTGTATCTTCGATCTTAATTTCTACATTAATTTGCGTTTTCATAATCTCGCCACTACTTTCATCTTTTATATCATGTTCGGTAAACCATCTTCCGTTGCTAATCATGTACCCTTCCTTATCTGGAAAATGTTCTCCAAACAAAAAATAACTTTCTCCGTTTTTATCAAAAAAAATAGTGTCCAAAACATCCTTATCGTACAAGATCACACTTTTGATTGCCTTTTTATATTTTATTTCGTAACCCAAATTAGCCTTATCTATCTCTTTATCATAATAGCTTTTGAAAATAGTATTTAAAGAATCTGTAAAAGGCTTGAACAACTCTATTGTTTCTTTTTTAAGAAGCTTGTTCTTTTTATATTCTCCCAGGTTTTTTGTTAATTGGTTATACCAAAGCTCTGATATAGAATCCATTTCTTTGGTATTATCTATACTAGAAACCGATTTTTTGGTTTCTCTTATAAACACGTCTTTTTTTAATTGGTACGTATTGTAAATCAAATATCCTTGAATCCCGGAAAGTGCCAACAATGTGACAACAGAAATAATAATTAGTATGTTTATTTTTTGTTTTATCATAAGGATAGATCTCTATCTTTAAAATTTATAAAAAACCTTTAGGCTCTGGTTTATAGTCTTGGTGTTTTTTTCAAAATTAAAACAAACACCTGTAGTATTGGCAAAAACTAAAGCCATTAACCCCCAATTAACGTTAACAAAAACAGTAGACGTGCATAAAACAGGGATTTGAAGTATCTATGTTAATAGATTAAAAATTAGTATTAATTATTACATTTGCGAACCAACTAACGAATCACATCTATGCAATCCTATTTAAAACTTATAAAATTTGATAACTTATTACTAATTGCTCTTGCCCAATTATGCATAAAATATGGTCTTTTTGAGCCTTTTAACATTGCAATTACATTAAATGGCCTGGGTATTGCCCTTTTAATATTTGCTACTGTTTGTATTGCTGCGGCAGGAAATATAATTATACAAATTTATGATCAGGAGGGTGCTACTGCAAAAGGTTTGTTGCAAGGAAAAATAACCGAAAAAACTGCTAACCGACTATTTATTATCTTTAATGTGATCGGAGTTTTGATAGGGTTCTACCTTTCTAATCTTATCGGTAAATCTGGTTTTGCAGCCTTGTTCATCATAACATCGGGGATCTTTTATATCTATGCTTCTTATTTAAAAGAAATTATTGTTCTTAAAAATATAATCATTGCTTTACTGGTAGCATTAAGTTTAATTGTAATAGGTATTTTTGACCTTCTTCCTGCCATAACCGAAAAAAACAGAGAGTCCCAAACCGTTATCTTTTCTATCATACTGGATTATTCGGTATTTGCATTTGTGGTTATTTTACTTAGGGAAATAGTAAAAGATGGTTTACATATAGACAGAGATCATCGTTCAGGTATTAAAACCATCCCAATAGCCTTAGGAAAAGAACGAACAACAAAACTTGTTGGTATACTAACCATCGTTCCTATTGCTATGGTTATTTATTATATCTACACCTATCTTTTTTCTAACAGTACCGCCGTGATTATGGTTTTACTTTTACTCATTGCTCCTTTACTCTATTTTATGATTAAAAGTTTTAGTGCAGAATCTGATAAACAACTTACCCGGCTATCTTTACTTTTAAAGATAATTTTAATAATAGCATCTATCTCCTTATTATTTTATCAATTTATTCTATTATAAAAATATGCTAAAAGATATTTTAAAAGATCACCGTATAATTCTGGCATCCGGTTCTCCCAGACGGCAACAGTTTTTTAAAGATTTAGGGTTAGACTTTACTATACAACTAAAAGAGATAGAAGAAATATATCCGGATCATCTTAAAGCACAAGAAATTACAGATTATCTGGCACAGCTTAAAGCAAATGCTTTTACCGATTTAAAACCGAATGAGATTTTAATTACCAGTGACACCATTGTTTGGCATAATAATAAAGCTTTGGGTAAACCTAAAGATCTAAAAGATGCAATCCAGATGATACGTTCCTTATCGGGAGATACGCACGAGGTTATTACCTCTGTTTGTTTTAAAACTTCTACAGAAACAAAAGTTGTACACGATAGTACCAAAGTAACTTTTAAGGATCTTACTACAGAAGAGATAGAATATTATGTAACTACCCACAAACCTTTGGATAAAGCCGGAGCATACGGAATACAGGAATGGATAGGTTTTATAGGAATATCAAATATTGAAGGCAGCTATTTTAATGTCATGGGCCTCCCTACCCATCTGGTGTATGATATGTTAACCAAGCTTGCATGAAAATAATGGTTTTTTATGTAACACTACCAGAGAAACTAGATAATGATAACAACACCTATTTTCATCTATGAAAGCTAAAGTAAAGTTTCATTTAATAGCCAGCATCTTTAATGTATTGCTATTTGTTTTAGCTGATTTTCTTAATTATAAGATGAATATGTTATGGGATGAAAAATTTGGCATTAGAGTAAGTGATGTATTAACTATGGTGCAAAATTTTTCGTTTTTTTTATTTTTTTGGCTGTTTACCTTTTGGATTTATCTTATTAAAGATTATAAAAAACATTGGATTTATTTTTTGATCCTTCCTTTAGTATTGGTCGTATCCAAAACCACTTACGATTATATTATATATCATAATCAGGATGGCCTTCATTTTATAAGCTTCTTGCATTTTTTAAAATTATCCATTTTAGACACCTTACTACTTATAAGTATATCCTCTATCGGGATACACTTCTCTCAAATGTTTATAGGAAAAAAAGTTCTTTCTTCTTCATACAGATCCTAATACTTGCTAATCCAATACTAATTGGGTATAATTATTTCTTTTTTTCAAGGTATTCTCTTCTGGATATCTCTAAAAACAAAAGTTACCAAAACGTTAACAACATATACTAAACCCAAGCTTTATTGTAATTTGCTATATAAAAGCATTATCATGAAAAAGCCTATATTATTATTTGCAATACTAAGTGTATTAGCAATTATTGCTTGTAGCAATATAAAAACAGATGCACCCTCTAAAACAGTAGAAAAAGAAATTGTAGAAAACACAAAACCTGCAAAATCCCTTTCTGAAGAATTTAAAAAGTACTGGTATGCCGGTCAAGCCGAAATATCATCTTACCAATTAGAACAAGCCAGATATGGCGAAATGCGAAAAGGAACTGCGGTACTTATTTATGTTACCGAAGATTTTCTGCCCAAAGAACAAGTTAAAGCAGATACTAACAGCCCTAACAACATACCAGTATTAAAATTAAATGCTACTAAAAATTTTAATACAGGCATATACCCCTATTCTATTATGCAAAGTATATTTTATCCTGTAGCCGATAACCAACATGCTATTAAAGTATCTAATTCTATACAAGAATGGTGTGGGCATGTATATGCACAATTAAACAACAGAACACAATTTGAAGTAACATCACACTCCTATTTTGAAAAGGAAGCAGATCAAAACCTACTACTGGACAAAGCTATTTTAGAAAATGAATTATGGGCAAAAATCAGGATCGATCCAAAGGATCTGCCACTGGGCAATATACAAGTTATTCCTTCTTTTGAGTTTTGCAGGTTACGACACAAAGAAATAAAAGCATATACTGCCAAGGCAAGCCTGCAAAAAGAAGATGCTACCAATACCTATACTATAGAGTATCCGGGGTTGGATCGAAGTATTAGCATTACCTTTACCAATTCTTTTCCGTACACGATAGAACACTGGGAAGAAACATTTATAAGTGGATTTGGTCCTGATGCAAAAAAGATGACCACAAAGGCAACCAAAATTAAAAGTATTAAATCTGCCTATTGGGGTAAAAACAGCAATACAGACGAATCCTTGCGGGAGGAACTAGGACTTAACTAAAACAAGTATAACTAACAAATTATAATAATGGCAAAATTATCAGAATCAGAGATTACAGAAAGATTAAAAACCCTGGATGGTTGGGAATATCATGAAAATGCAATACATACTACTTTTGAGTTTAATGATTTTAAAGATGCATTCTCGGTAATGACCAGAATTGCTTTTGAAGCCGAAGCACAACAACATCATCCCGATTGGTCTAATGTGTATAATAAATTGCAGATAAGTCTTTCTACACACGATGCAGGCGGTATTACCGAAAAAGATTTTACTCTGGCAAAAACTATAGATGCTATTATTGAAGGAGAGTAAGAAATAGTATACCTAATCAAGTCTTTGCATTAGCAGCAAGTTCTGCAGCTCTACAAGAGCTGCAGAATCATCTACAGTAACTTTTGATGCTCCACTAGAGCCCCAGAAGGATTCACAGTAACTTTTGATGATCCACTAGAGCCCCAGAATCATCCACAGTAACTTTTGATGATCCACTAGAACCCCAGAATCATCCACAGTAACTTTTGATGATCCACTAGAAGCCCAGAATCATCCACAGTAACTTTTGATGATCCACTAGAAGCCCAGAATCATCCACAGTAAGTTTACACATACCACTTCTTGTTATCTAAAACAGTATAGAACCATTTAAAAATCTATTATATCTGCAACAGAAGTCTAAACGCAAGGGACAACAAATAATTTGAGATCTATCAAAAAAATCTGCTAGATTTGTAAGAAATATAATGGATATATGTGTACTAGTACACATACTCTATTGTTAGGTTTAATTTCAAAAAGTCACGCAGACAAAACTTTCTAATTGGATTGGTAAAAAGTAGGATTGAAGGACGCTTTTTTATGCAGTAGGTGTCAATGGTAATTGGCACACTCAAAGTCTTAGCGATTTCATCGTGCAAATCAGAATTTGCAAACGTATGTAACGTCTAAAAGACTTTGGTGAAGGTATTGAAAAAAAAATGGAAAGTCAAGTGCTTATTTTTCAATAACGGAAGCACTACGCATAAAAAGTTGACAGATCTTTACGTTTTTTACCCCTCTGTCCCATTGTAGCCAACTCCACATATTACCTATATATGTAAGTATGCATCCGAGCAACTACAGTATAGAATTTTCTTGATATCCAGGTAGTAATTC